>JANXRT010000197.1 GCA_025356735.1 Acetobacteraceae bacterium
TCGTGCCGCCGCCGGTGAGGTTGTTCACGGCATAGGACACGGCCAGCGCGAGCACGATCAGGTTTGCCGTCGGATAGGGCCGCCCGATCCAGGTGGTGACCAGCCGGTCGGCGGCGACGGCGGTGAACCCGGTGATAAGCAAGGTCAGCAGCATCAGGTAGCGCGACATCTAGGTGTAGAAGTCCGCCGCCTGCTCACGCGAGGGACCCACCTGCAGGATGGTCGCGGCCGGCATCAGCGCCGCCAGCAGCTGCAGCGGGATGATGCGGTTGAGGGAGGCGAGGCGGTTGCCGATCTGGTACGGTGTCACCGCCGACATGCCGACAAAGCCGCCGATGATGAGCTTGTCGGCCTCCAGGTTGACCAGCGCGGACAGGCTGTTGAGCTGCATCCAGCCGCCGAACGCGAACAGCCTGCGGGTCAATGAACGTGGCACTCCGAACGGGCTTGAATAGAGGCGCCGATCGATCCGCCAGACCACAGCATAGGTCAGGACGCCGTACACCAGCAGCTGGACTCCCGTCAGCCACAACGCGGTGGCGAGCGCGGTATGACGATCACGACCAGCGCCGCATAGAGAATCTGGCTGACCAGCCCGATCGCCGAGGCAATGTCCATCCGGTGCAGCGAAATCAGCCGGGAGGAGAACACGCCGACGAGGCAGGACACGATGAAGTAGCCGAACACCACCAGGACCGAGGTCTCGGCCGTCTGCCGCAGAGCGTCGGGCACGGTGAACAGATGCACGATGGCGGGGGCCAGCCAATACGCCGCCGGCATCAGCACCAGTCCGAGGGCCAGGTAGAAGCTGACGCTGAAGGTCATGACATGGCGCACGGATAGGCGGTCGCCGCTCTCGGAATATTTGGTGAGATAGCGCACGAGGCCGGCGCCGATGCCGAAATCAAGCAGCCCGGCATAGGCGGGGAGCGTGTTGATGATCGACCATAGTCCAAACGCCTCAGAGCCGAGATGGTTGACCAGGATTGGGACGGTAAGGAAGCTGACGCCGAGGGCGGCGATGCGCGCGCCGGTGCCACTCACCGTGTTGATGATGATCCTTCGCAGCCCCAGCCCCATGTCGGCTTCATTTGCCCACGCACCGAACAACGATCGCGCGAGGGCTATGGTTCAAGGTGGGCGTCAGCCGAGCGCGGCCTGCACCCACCGGGCAAACGCCAGCACCGGCCGGTCGGCGCCGCGGCGCCCAACGATCTGGATGCCGAGCGGCAGGCCGCCCGGTCCGGTCCCGGCGGGCACGGTGACGCAGGGCACGTGCAGGCTGGTCCAGGCATAGTTGAACACCGGATCGCCGGTCCATTCGATGCCCCGCGGCGCCTCGGCCTGGGCTGCCGGGGTGACGAGGATGTCGAGCTCGCCCATCGCCTCGGAGAAGGCCGCCTGCGTGCGGGCGAAGGTGTCGTAGGCGGCTCGCCGCGCCGATGCTGGCTGGGCCAGGCCGAAATCCAATTTTTCCAGCAGCGCCGCCGATATCCGGTTTCGATGGTTGTTCAGCTCCCAGCCGATGGCACGGGCGCTCTCGTGGTTCATGATGATCGGGTGCGCCGTTTCCAGCTCAGTAAAATGCGCCGGCAGATCGAAGTCGGACACGATGGCGCCGTGCCGGGACAGGGTGACGGCGGCATCCAGCAGCAGCGCCTGTGTTTCGCTCGAGGCCTGGTTCCAGGCGGCGCTTCGACAAATGCCGATGCGGGGCGCGCGGTCGGGCTTCGCGTCGGGATCGCCCAGCTCAAGGCCGGTGATGGCGGCGGTGAACAGGGCGCAGTCGGCGACCGACCGCGCCATCACGCCGACCGTGTCGAGGCTGTCGGACATCAGCTTCATGCCCGCCCGGTTGATGGTGCCGAAGCTCGGCTTGTAGCCGACCACGCCGCAATAGGCGGCGGGCCGGATGATGCTGCCGGCGGTCTGGGTGCCGAAGCCTACGGGGAAGAAGAAGTCCGCGACCCCGGCAGCGGTGCCGCTCGATGAGCCTCCCGGCGTGTAGGCCGGGTTGGCGGGGTTGGTGGTCGGGCCAGGGGTGCGCGTCGCGAACTCGGTCGTCACCGTCTTGCCGACCACCACGGCACCGGCGGCACGGGCGGCGGCGACCGCGGCGCTGTCGGCGCGCGGCTGCCACCCCTGCCAGATCGGCGAGCCGTACTGGCTCGGCAGGTCATGTGTGTCGAGCACGTCCTTGACGCCGATCGGCATGCCGGCGAGAGGCCCCGGACGCGCCCGGGAAGCGGCCCGGCTGGCGGCGTCCTCATCGAAGCTGGCGAAGGCCCGGCGCTCGGCCTCGCGGCCGGAGATGCGGTCGAGGCAGGCCTCCATCCACTCCATCGGCTCGACGCTGCCATCCTGGATGCGGCGCAGCACTTCGGTGGCGGTAAGCCGTTCGAGATCCTGCATCGGTGGTTTTCCTGCTGCTTGAGTGTTGAGGCGGGCGTTTGACGCTTCAGGCTGGCGCGGCGGCGATCGTTGCTCCATCTGTGCTGCAATGGAAGCGTCCGACCTATCTCCGGCGGTGCAGGTCCGCAACCTGGCGAACGGAGTGCGCACCTACCTTGTGGATGTGCCGCCCGAGGCCTTGCCGCCGGTCTCCAGCCGCGACATCGAGCGTGCTTGGTATGCCGCGCGCCGGGCGGCGATCGCCGAGCGATGGGGTCCGCCACGCGGCTTCCGCTTCCGCCGCCGGAACAACGGCTCGACGGCCCAGGACCCGAAAGACCAGTGGCAGGTGCTGGCGCTGGCCGATCCGGACGCGCGCTGCTGGGCCGACGCGGTCGATGCGACGGTCGGCATGGCCAGCGCCTATGGTCTGTCGCTGTGCCTGCGGCTGCTGGCGCTGGTTGACCTGCTGGCGCGGGTCGGCTGGGCCGACCGGGTGGTTCATCTGGCGCGTGACGGCGCGGAGCTGCATCCGGCGTTGCTCGCCGCTGCCGCCGGTGTGCGGCTGACGGCCGAGGCAGGGTTCGACGAAACCGTTTTTCGCGATCATCTTGGCCGCGATCTCGTGCCCATCACCGCCTGACAGGAGCCATCCGATGATCCCAGCCCCGCGCCTCGCCGCGGCCGTCTCTCTGCTGCTGGCGATGGCCGCCTGCTCGGGCTTCGTGCCGCCGCTGTCGCAATCGAGCTTTTCAGCGGGGCCGCCGGCCGACAGCAGCCCGGCCGCCGCCGCCGCCTGCCGCCAGCGCGCCGACGAATCGTTCGAGCGTCAGGACCGCGGCTCGGCGATCGAGACCGGGCGCGACCCGGTCGACTCGCCGTTCTCGAGCGTGCCGCTGAAGGAGGGCATCCGCGGCCTCGCCACCCAGTCGAGCTACAACCAGATGTATGCCGACTGCCTGCGATCGCGCTCGCCGGGCCCGAGCCCCCGGCCGGGGGCGCCAGCAGCGGGAACAACGAGCATCCGGCCTGGGCAGCCCTGAGGCACCGCGCGGCCCGAGTGGGTGGCCGGATTCTCCAAGATCGGCCGGGTGCTCGCCTACCGTAACGCGCGCATCTTCTATGCCGGCTCAGTGGTGTCGTGGACCGGGCTGTGGATGCAGCGTGTGGCGACCGACTGGCTCGCCTGGCAGCTGACGCACTCGGCCCTTTGGGTCGGCATCATCGCCTTCTGCAGCCTGGGGCCGTCGCTGATCGTCTCGCCGATCGCTGGCGCCATGGCCGACCGGCTCGACCGGGTGCGGCTGACCTCGCTGACCCAGCTTGTCGTGGCATCGCATTCGGCAACCCTGGTCGTGCTGATCCTGACCGGGCTGATCCGCGTCGAGATCATCGCCGGGCTGGAGCTGCTGGTCGGCATCGCCCAGACCTTCGCGCAGCCGTCGCGCCAGGGGCTGGTGCCGGGCCTGGTGCCGCGCACCGAACTCGCCGGCGCGGTAGCGCTCAACTCGCTGTCGTTCAACCTCGCCCGCTGCATCGGCCCGGCCCTGTCGGGCACCATGATCGCGCTGTTCGGCGTGGTGCCCTCGATCGCCTGCAACTGCGCGGCCTACCTGTATGCCAGCCTGACCCTGCCGATGATCGACGTGGCGCCGGAGTACCGCCGCGGCCATGCGCCGACCGGCAGCGTCTGGCACGAGGCGGCCGACGGCCTGCGCTACGTCGCCCGCCACACTGGCATGGGTCCGATCTTCGTCTTCGCGGCCTGCGCGGGGATGCTGCTGCGCGCCGTGCCCGAGATGCTGCCGCCGTTCGTCGCCCAGCTGGTCTCGCGCGGCGCCGAGGGCCTGGCGATCCTCGCCAGCACGATGGGCCTGGCGGCGTTGGCCGGCGGTTTGCTGATCGCCATGCGCGGGCGGCTGGCGGGGCTTTCGCGGTACGCGCTCGGCTCCGGCTTGGCGCTGGCGCTGGCCACCGCCGGATTCGTCTCCACCCACTCGTTCGCCGTCGGCGTTGCCTGCATCGCGATGATGGGGGCGGCGACCACGGTGCATGGCATCGCCATCCAGACCCTGCTGCAGAGCGCCTGCGCGCCGCCGATGATCGGACGGGTGCTAAGCTTGTGGGGCATGGTGGTGCGGGCCGGCCCGGCGATCGGGGCGCTGAGCTACGGGTTCGCATCCGAGTTCATCGGCCTGCAGGCGCCGGTGCTGGTCGGCTGCCTGCTGGCGCTGGTTGCGTTCCTGTGGGCCTGCACCCGGCTGGCCCGGATCGAGGCGGCGCTGGAAGCCGTGGCCATCTGAGTTGCTTCCGGCTTGCCGGGCAACCTGAGCTTCCGTACAACGCCGCCATCAAGCAAGCTGCGAGATCCCCAGCACCGGCATCCAGGAGAGAGCCATGAGCAAGATTATCCGCACCGAGCCGAACAAGGTCCTGTCCAGGGCGGTCGAGTACCACGGCTTCGTCTATCTCCAGGGCTGCACCGCGCGCGACACCGCCAAGGACGTCAAGGGCCAGACCGCTGACGTGCTGGCGCAGATAGACGCGCTGCTAGAAACCCATGGCACCGACAACACGAGGCTGCTTCAGGCGTTGATCTGGGTAAAAGACATCCGTGATCGCGAGGGGATGAACGAGATCTGGTCCGCCTGGCTTCCGGCGGGCGGCGCACCGGTGCGAGCCTGCGTCGCCAGCAACATGGCGGATCCCAGGATTCTGGTCGAGATCATGGTAACGGCGTGCAAATAGTTCGGCCTAAAATGCAACGCCTCCTGTGTCGAGTCTGCGAAACGTTCCAGAATATAATTCGCTACCGTGTCAATTTTGGGTGAATAGGAGGATTGTCCGCCTTTCAGGGCTTATCCACAGGGTGGACTGGGTGATCTACGTCACACTTCGATAAAATAGCGCTCGGTCGGTTGTAATCGTCTGTCGAGTGTTGCTACCGAGCATCAGTCCTTTGGCCAGCCGTCGTCATGGCAATCCAGGGGTAGTGATCTCGATAGGGACAAAGACACATGCGATTTCGGTGCAATGGCGGCAAAATCCTGTTTCTCGCCGCCGTTATGGCACTAGGCGCCTCGTTTTCTCCCTCTCCCGCCCATGCGACAAGCCCCCAGGGCAGTTCAACGAGCCAGGCGCCGAGCAACGTCGTGGCGGAACCGGCCTCGCTGCTGGGTTCGCGCTCCGGCAGCCGCCTTCAGATCCATTACTCCCGGATCGCCTTTCCGGGTCGCGTAACGCGCGACCCGGCTGAGCGCGGCCATGTCAGCCGGCTGATGCGGGGCTACGCCTTCCGTCGCCCGACGTTGCAGTGCGTGGCGTTCGCGCGCAGTGCCTCCAATATCGCGTTGTCCGGCAATGCGGCGAACTGGTGGGACAACGCGGCCGGGGTCTACAGCCGTGGCCAGAGGCCGGTACCCGGCAGCGTGCTCGCCTTCACCGCCAACGGCCACATGCCGCTTGGCCATGTCGCGGTCGTCAGCCGGATGGTGAACGGACGCGAAATCGAGATTGACCACGCCAACTGGGCCGGAGCGGGCGCCTATCGCGGCGGCGTGGCGCGCGGAGTCATGGTCGTCGACGTGTCAGAGCGCAACGACTGGACTGCGGTGCGGGTCGCGATCGGCCAGTCGGGCGATTTCGGCAGCGTCTATCCGACCTATGGCTTCATCTACGATCAGGCCGACACCGGCATGCGCGTGGCTTCGGTCGAGACGCCGGCACCGGTTCCCGTCCTTAATCCGGCGCCGTCGGACCTGCGCCGGGTGGCTTTTGGCCGCACTCCGCAGGTCGGCCAGGCGGTCGCCTATGATGGCTACGAGGAGGTTGCCGAGGCGCCCCGGGCGCTCGGGGCCTGGCATCCGCGCGTTTACAGGCATCGCTGAGCGGGCGCGCCGTATCGGTTCGGCGCGCCTGTACCGGTTGGAGATTGTCCCAGCCGGGGTTGTCCCAGCCGGGACTGTCCCAGCCGGGACTGCTCCGGTCTGATCGCTTCGGCCGGCTGTTCAGCTCCGCTCGATGAGTTCGATCTTGTAGCCGTCCGGATCCTCGACGAAGGCGATGACCGTCGTGCCGAACTTCACCGGTCCAGCCTCGCGCGTGATCTTACCGCCCCCTTGGCGGATCGTCTCGCAGGTGGCGGTGACATCGGGAACGGCCACGGCCAAGTGGCCGAAGGCGCTACCCTGGTCGTAATGATCGACACCATAGTTGTAGGTAAGTTCGATTTCCGCCTCGCCGTTGGCGTTGCCGTCGTTGTAGCCAAGAAAGGCCAGCGTGTATTTGCCGTCGGGCACGTCACGCCGCCGCAACTCGGTCATGCCGAACATTCTGGTGTAGAACGCGACGCTGCGGTCGAGGTCGCCGACGCGCAGCATGGTGTGCAGAAACCGGGGCATATCGTTGATCCTTTGGTGATTGAGTGGGCCACGCGGGTGATCTCACGTCAAACTGCCGGGGTCCAGGCCCCACAGGAACATCCCACGCGTGTCGGCTTCGGCAATCGTCGCCGCGCGGTCGATCAGCAGGGTCGCGCCGGCTTCAAAGGCGATGCCCCGCAAGCCGGCGGCCTGCGCGGCGCGGATGGTCCCGACGCCGACCGTCGGCAGGTCGGCACGGCGATCCTGCCCCGGCTTGACCAACTTGACCAGGACGCCACCCGGGCCGGTGCGCGCCAGATCCCGGCACCGCGCGAGCATCGCGTCGGTGCCTTCCGCAGCCTCGACCGCCAGCACGATGCCCTGCTGCACGACGCAACCCTGGCCGACATCGACGCCGCCGAGCGCGCGCGCGACGCAGATGCCGCGCCGCATGTCGGCCATTGCCTGAGCGTCGGGTGCCGTGTGTGACAGCAACCCGCCCGGCGCCAACAGTCCGGTCAAGATCTCGTGCGCGCCTAGCACCCGGAAGCCCTGCTCGCCCAGCACGCGGACCACCGCCGCCAGAAGTCCGTCGTCGCCGGCAAAGGCAGCACGTCCGATACGCGCCAGGATGGCAACGCCGCCTGCATCCGGGCGCATGTCGAGCAGCGATGGCCGCCGGACCGGGCCGATCATCACCAGATCCTGGCAACGATGCGCGTGGAGGGCGGCGATGATGCGGCCAGCGGCCCCCATGCGAATGAATTCGTGGCAATAGGGGAGCAGCACCTCGGGGTCGGCGAAACCCTCCAGCCCAATCACGAAGACATTCCGACCAGAAGCCATCGCTGCGGCGGCGACGCAGCCCGGCAGGCCGCCGCCACCGGCCAGAATGCCCAGACGCCGCGGCGGCTCCGTAGGAGCGGGCAAGACAAAATCCGCCAAAATTAACTCCGGGTTGATAGTTGCCGAACTAATTTAAATTGTAACGAGAATGATGAGGAATAGTTGCAAGATATGGCCGTTTGGAGCTGTTTGACAGTCGAAACTTGTTGCCAAGTCACCATGAACTGGTCATAAAAAATCTCACGATCGCGTGAGCCCGCCATCCGGTGGGTAAAGCCAGGCATCAGAAATGAAGGACGGCGGCGTATGGCTGATCATGATTTCAAAACAATCGATATTAACGACTGCGACTTTACGGACGAGCTGAACGGCGACCACGTGCTGGGTCCATTTCCCGACGACGTGCTGGTCGATCCAATGGCGTTGGGTATCCTGCGCTGCCTTCGCATGCTGGCGAAGGAGGCGGCCGGCCTCGGGCTCAAGACGACGGCCGCGGCCTTGTCGCACTCGATCGAGATCTGTGCCGCGGACCAGCCTCCCTCGCACCGCCCGGCAAACGGCCTTGCTTCCGCAAGCGTCGGTCCGGGCGCCTGCCGGCTGCATTAGGGCCATATCGCCTGAGGCGATTTAACCGAACGATGGAATTGCCGGCTTGAACAAAGGGCCAGGCGGTGATCGCTTCGTCTGTCGAAAGCGATCACCGCTTGGTGCCGCAACCTTCTGAGGCCACGCCCGGTTCGGAAGCTACGCCGCGTCGCCCACGATGGACGCACTGATCTCGCTTCGGATCAGCCCGCGGCCGGAGGGAGCGTCGATGAACGCCAGTATTTCGGCGACCAGCGGGTCGGCGCCATAGGCCGCACGTGTTTCGGCAACCCGTGCGGCGAACACGCCGGCCGGGCCGAACAGCATCCGGAAGGCCGCTCGCAGGCGCTGGATGTCGGCCTTATCGAACCCGCGCCGCCGCAGGCCAACGACGTTGAGCCCGGCGAGCCGCGCTCGGTTGCCGATGACGCTGCCGAACGGGATGATGTCGCCCTCGACACCGGAGACGCCGCCGACCATCGCCGCGCGGCCGATGCGGACATACTGGTGCAGCGCCGCCGACCCGCCGATCACCGCGTGATCGCCGATATGCACGTGGCCACCCATAACCACGTTGTTGGCGACGATGACATGGTCGCCAAGCTGGCAATCATGCGCGACATGGACAACCGCCATCAGCATGCAGTGGGCACCGACCCTGGTCGCGCCGGCGCCGGTGGCAGTGCCGCGATGCACGCTGCAATGCTCGCGTATCTGCGTGCCGGCACCGATTTCGCAGGTTGTCGGCTCGCCTTTGTATTTGAGGTCCTGTGGCGCCAAGCCGATCGTCGCGAACGGGAACAGCGTGGCATCGGCCCCGATCCGCGTATGGCCATCGACCACGACATGGGAAACCAGCCGCGCCCGGTCCTCGATCACTGCATTCGGGCCGACGATGCAGAACGGCCCGATCGAGACCCCCTCGCCAAGACTGGCACCGGGGGCGACAAGAGCGGTGGGATGGATGATGACACCCGCCAGGCCTGGAGCCAGAACCGGGAAGGAAGCCGCCGACAGGGCGGCGGAAATCAACGCCGGTGCCCGCTCTGCCGTCATGTCCATGCTGATGTAGTCTTTCCAAAATTTGGCACGCGGCATCAAGCTAGACCGCGACAGCCGTTGCGCCAACTCAATGTTTGTTGCCGCCTATTACCAGGAATGCCGTGTAACTGATTGTTTCCGCGCCTAATTGTCCATTATCATGGCGGTGTAGGTGGCCTCTGCCACCGACATGCCATCGACGCGGGCGATACCATGGAATTTCCACACATTGCCGCGGCGGCGCTCCTTGACGACATGGACACGGAGCTGGTCGCCAGGGACCACCGGACGGCGGAACTTGGCGCTGTCGATCGACATGAAATAGACCACCTTGCCGGCGGCGTGCAGCCCGAGGGTGCGGACCACCAGCACGGCGGCGGTTTGCGCCATGGCCTCCACGATGAGCACGCCCGGCATCACCGGATGGCCTGGGAAGTGGCCTTGGAAGAAAGCCTCGTTGGCCGACACGTTCTTGACGCCGACCGCCGAGTGGTTGAGCTCAACCTCGACCATGCGATCGATCATCAGCATCGGAAAGCGATGCGGAATGGCCTGCATGATAGCCGCGATGTCGATCAGCCCGATGACCTCGCCTGAAGCATCCAAACTGCCCGGAGCTTCCAAGCTACCTGGGGCCTCCAGGGCGGGGGTATCCGCGATGTTCGCCGTCATCGTGCCGTGCATCCTGTCCTGCCGATTGGTCCCGCCTGGCGCATCGGGTTGAGCACGCCAGTCTCGGGCTAGTCTGACCGGGCTAGTCTCACCGGGCTAGTCTCACCGGGCTAGTCACCGGGCTGATCGCCATCGCGGCGCGGCGGAGTCCGCCCGGCCGCTCGTGCCGAAACTCCCAGATCGCGGCTTGCGGCGACGGTCGCGACACGTTCACGGATCATCTTTCGCAAGACCGCATGATGCCGAAAGTACTCGCGAGCCGGCTGGGCGGGTGAGCCGGCGACCTCGAGCCCGGCCGCGACATCGGCCATCAGACCGGCTTGCGCGGCGATACGCGCGCCCTGCCCAACGGTCAAGTGGCCGGCCATGCCGGCCTGGCCGCCGACCATCACCTGATCGCCAAGCGTCGTCGAGCCAGATATCCCGACCTGGGCAACGATGACGCAGGCACGTCCCAGCCGCACGTTGTGCCCGATCTGAACCAGGTTATCGAGGCGCGAACCGGCGCCGATCACCGTGTCCTGCATCGAGCCGCGGTCGATCGTTGTATTGGCGCCGATCTCGACGTCGTCCTCAATCCGCACCAGCCCGAGTTGCGGCACGGACACGAAGCCCTCGGCGGAAATCGCGAACCCGAAGCCTTCCTGGCCGATGCGCGCGCCGGGATAGATCACCACCCGGTCGCCGAGCAACGCGTGGCTGACGCTGACATGGGTGCCGATGCTGCAATCGCGGCCAATCTCGACGGCGGCGCCGATCACCGCATGCGCGGCTATGCGGCAGCGGGCCCCAACACGCGCCCCGGCCTCGATCACCACGAAAGGTCCGATCTCGGCGGAGGGATCGATTGCCACGCCGTCGCCGATGACGGCCAAGGGGTGGATGCCCGGGCGGGTCGGTGGCTGCGGGTAGAACAGCGCGGCCACCCTCGCCCAGGCAAGATAGGGCTCGGTGGACAGTATCGGCACGGTACCGGTCGGCACCTTGCCGGCCAGCGACGGATGCACGATGACGGCGCCAGCATGCGTCGCGGTGAGTGCCGTGACATATTTCCGGTTGTCGAGAAAGCTCACCTGATCGCCACGCGCCGTCTGCAACGGCGCGATGCCGGCGAACCGCCGCATCAGCGGCGGTGCGTCCGCCTGAGCAACGTCGGCGATCGCGGCCAAGGTATGGGGGCCCGTTCTCCTAAAGAACCGGTCGTCCCCCGCGACGCCGTCGTGATCGCTTCTATGCACCCTATGTTCCGGCTTCTAGCGCTTCGGCTTGGCGCCCGGGCCTGATGTCGGCGGCGGGGGCGCAGCGGATGCCGGAGCCGAAGCAGTTGGCGCAGGTGGGGCGGTTACCACCGGCGGCGCCGGCGTAACCGCAGCGGCTGCGTTCTGCGGCACCACCGGTGCGGCCGCCTGCGCAACCGGTTGCGGCATCGCCGCGGGAGACACGCCGTCGGGCGGGATCAGGACGGTAGGGAGTATCTTGTTGAGCTCCTCGACGGCCTGGAGGCTGACATCGAATTCGGCGACGTTCAGCGCCACCTGGGCACGATGCAGGATCATGTTCATGCCACGGCTGGCGGCGATCTGCTGCAGCACCCCCGACAGCGTTCGCTCGATCTGCGCCAGCGAATATTGCACCGCCTCCTGGATGATCCGGCTGCGGTCGCGAAAGCGCCGCTGCGACTCGGTAATGCGCGCTTGCAGGTCACGTTCCTTGGCGCGTATCTGGTCAGGCGTCAGCGTGCCGCGCTGGGCCGCCAGCTGCTGCTGGATCTCGCGCCAGGCGACCTGCTCCTTCTGTGCGTCCTCATTGAGCTTCTGGCGGCGCTCGCCGATTACCCGCTCGATCTGCTGTGCCGCCGAGGAGGCGCGCATTACGTCGGGCACCGCGATGATGCCGATCACCGCCGCCGGCGGCGAAGGCCCGCGCGCCAGCACCGGGATATCGGGCGCCGGCGGCAGCTGCACCTGCAACGGCGGCTGTGGCTGCGGCTCATTATCCTGATCGGCCGGAGACGGATCGAAGCCGGTCGGCCCCGGCTGGCCGACGCGCGGCGGTGCGGCGACCCGCGGGCCGACGGACGGCGTGCTGCGTGGCCCGGGGGGGGCGGCACGCTGCTGCCCGGGCACGAACCAGTTCTGGCCCTGGCTTTGCGCCATCGCCCCGGGTGATAGCGACAGCGGCAGGGAAAAGGCGGCGATGGCGACCGTAGCCATCGTGAGAAGACGAAAATGGATCACTAGAACCTCGTGCCGAAGCCAAAGCGGAAAACCTGGGTCTGGTCGTATTTCTGTTTCACCACGAACGGCGTCAGATCGACGTTGATCAGGCCGAGCGGGGTCTGCCAGGATACGCCGAAGCCGACGCCGACGCGCGGCGCGGCGTTATCGTAGATCGCCGGGCAGACCCCACCCGGCGCCGTCGGGCACCGGTTGTTTTCGAAAGATCCCTGGCTGAGCGCGCCGATGTCGGCGAACACGCGCCCCGATAGGCCAAGGTCGGACGGCACCGGCAGCGGGAAGCGCAATTCGGTGCTCTGGTTCCACAGCACCCGGCCGCCCAGGCTGTCGCCGCTCGCCGGGTCATGCGGACCGGCGCCGCCAATCTGGAAGCCTCGAAGATTCTCGCCGCCGAGGAAAAACCGGTCGATGATCCGTTCCTGCTTGCCGAGATTGAAGAAGTAGCCGCCGCCGGCCGAGATCGCGATGCCCCAATCGGTATTGTTGGTGAATCGGTCGAGCGGGATGTAGTAGGTGCCGTCCAGCTTGGTGCGCACGAAGTTGGCGTCACCGCCAAGGCCGGCGAAGTCGGTTCCGAGCCTGGTAATGAAGCCGGTGTGGGGGGCTATGCGGCTGTCGCGGTAATCCAGCGCCAGCACCTGTCCGAGCTGCGACAAGGTCGATTGCCCAGCCTGGTCCAAGATGTAGAAGCTGGAGTTCGGCGCGATGTTGTAGACGTCGCGACTGACGAACGAGTAGCTCCAGGCCTGCTGCAGATGCTCGTTGAACTGATAGCCCGCATTGAGCGCGAAGCCGGCCCGGCGCTCGTTGTACTGCGCCGTCTCCTGGTTGTTGGTGGTGATGTAGAAGATGTTGACGCCGGCCACCAGGTTGCGGTCGAGGAAGTAGGGGTCGGTGACGTTGATGTCGACCGAGCTGCGCCGCTGCGCCAGAATGCCGTTGATGCCGGCGCTGATGCCGGTGCCGACCAAGTTGCGTTCCTGCAATCCAACATCGACCAGCGCCCCGGCATCGGTCGAATAGCCGCCGCCGAAGGTAAACTCGCCGGTCGCTTTCTCCTGCACGGTGGTGTTCATGATCGCGCGATCATCGGCGGTGCCCGGCGCCGGCTGCATGTCGACACCCTCGAAATACCGCAGGTCGATCAGCCGCTGGCGCGACAGACGCACCGACTCCGGATTGAGGGCGTCGCCCTCGGCGACACGCATCTCGCGCCGGATCACCTTGTCCTGGGTACGCACGTTGCCGGAGATGTCGATGCGCTCGATATAGACGCGCGGACCCTCGGTCACATCAAAGGTGAGATCGACCGACTCGTTGTCCTTGTTGCGCGTCACGCGCGGCTTGACCTGAACGAAGGCGGTTCCGCGGGACCGCACGTCGGCCTCGATCGCGTCCGCGTCGCGGGTGATCTGGTCGGCGTTGTACCAGTCGCCGGCGCCGATCGACAGGTCGCCCAGCAGGTCGTCGCCGGACAGCCGGCGCAGCTTCGAGTCAATCGACACCTTCGAGACCCGGAAGCGCTTGCCTTCCTTGAGCGTGTAGGTGACGAAGAAGGCGGTGCGATCGGGTGACAGCTCGGCCTTGGCGTCGGTCACGTCGAAGTCGATGTAGCCGTTCTTGAGATAGAACCGCCGCAGCAGCTCCTTGTCGAAGTTCAGCCGCTCCGGATCGTAGGTGTCGCTGCTCGACAGGAACCGCCACCAGCGTTCCTCGCGCGTGTTAACGATCTCGCCGAGCCGGCTCTCGCTGAACTCCTTGTTGCCGATGAAGGCGATGCGGCTGATCAACGTCACGTCGCCGTCGAAAACCTCGAACACGACATCGACGCGGTTCTGGTCGAGCCGGATGATCTTGGGATCGACACGGGTATCGAACCGGCCCTTTTTGGCATACAGGTCGAGGATCTTCTGCCGATCGACCGCGGCCAGCGCGGGCGTGAACACGGCGCGCGGCTTGAGCATCAGTTCCGCACGCAACTGCTCGTCGGACAGCTTTTTGTTGCCCTCGAAAGCAATGCGGTTGACGATCGGGTTCTCGACCACGTGCACCACCAGGGTCGGGCCGTCGCGGCGAATGGTCACATCCTGGAACAACCCGGTGGAATACAGCGTCTTGATGCTGCCGGCGACCCGATCGGCGTCGAACCGGTCGCCGGGCGACAGCAGCATGTAGGAGCGCACGGTACCGACCTCAATGCGCTGCGCACCCTCGACACGGATCGCCTGGATGACGTCTCCGGACACTGCCGGGCTCGCCCGAACCGGCCGTGCTGGGACTGGCCGTGCGGGGGCTAGCCGGGCGGAGGCTGGCCGTGCGGAGGCTGGCCGTGCGGAGCCGGGGCTGCTGGACGCATTCTGAGCCGTAGCAGGTGACCCGGGCAGCATCGTCGATGGCATGGCAAAGGCGAGCGCGAGGAGCACGGCGCGGATGCGGAACAACAAGCAGGTCTCCCCAAAGACTTTTTGGCGGCGATACGGTCGCACGATAATCGACCCGGGTCAGACCACGCTGGACCCCCGAATCTCATTCGACGCGACCGCGCGATGGTCACGAAAGGTCCATACGCCATTGGCGGCGGTTGACGCCAGCCTTCGATTTTAGGCGGACTTCAGAAAGCCCGGTTTTGGCGGAGTTCAGAAAGTCCAGGGAAGGCTCAGCCGATCAGCCCGGCAACCCAGCGGAAGATGCCGAGATGCGAAAGATCGTTCCAGGTCGCGAACACGAACAGGGCCGCCAGCAAGGCCATGCCGGCACGAAATCCGGCGGCCTGGGCGCGCGGCGGAATTGGGCGGCCGCGAACCGCCTCGGCCGCGAAGAACAGCAGGTGCCCGCCATCCAGGACCGGGATCGGAAACAGGTTGATCAGCCCGAGATTGACCGACAGCACCGCGATGAACGACACCAGCGAGGCGAGGCCGAGCTGCGCCACCTGACCGGAAAGCTGGGCGATGCGAAGCGGCCCGCCAAGATCCTCGGTGCCGCGCGAACCGGTCAGCATCTGGGTCACGCCGGCGAAGGTCTGCGACGTGATGTCCCAGGTCTGGACAATGCCGGCCAGCACCGCCGATGCGGGATCGACCCTGACATATTCGACGTTGCCGCCGCGGATACCCAGTATTCCGACCCGGCCGTTATCGCGCGCGCCCGTGGTCACCGGCAAGGTCAGCGTCCGGGCGGCGGCCTCGGTTCCGGCTGCGGGACGTTGCACCGTGACTTCCAGCCGCTCGCCCGGATGAACGGACACAATTTTCTGGATGTCCTCGAAGCTGGCGATGCGCGCCTTGGCACCTGAAGCCGTCGAGATCGCATCGATCCGGTCGCCGGCCAGCAGGCCAGCGCTGGCGGCGGCACCGTCGGCCAGCACGTCGCCGATGACCGAGGTGGTGACCGGCCGGCCGATGGCCATGAAAAGGCCGGCGAACAGCACCATCGCCAGCAGGAAATTGGCCACCGGCCCGGCGACGACTATGATCGCGCGCGACAGTACAGATTTTTCGTGGAAGGTGCGGCCAGGTAGCCACCGGGCGCGCTCCTCCGCCGTCACGTCCTCGGGCCGCTCCTGGCCGTGCAGCTTGACATAGCCGCCGAGCGGCAGCCAGGACAGCTTCCAGACCGTGCCGAGCCGATCGGTCCAGCTGGCAATGGTGCGCCCGAAGCCGATCGAGAACGCCTCGACATGGACGCCGCGCCAGCGCGCGGCTAGATAGTGACCAAGCTCATGCACGAACACCAGCACGCCGAGCACGACGATGAAGGCGGCGGCGGAGCGGACGACAGCGGGAACGGCGTCGAACACGATCTTTTTCCTAGCTAACGATCCATCAGGCGGCGCACGCGACGACGAACCCCTCCGCCGAGCCGCGCGCCAGAGTGTCAAGCTCTACCACATCTTCAATCGTGGTGCAGCGTCGGACGCCGAGATGGTCCAGCACCCGTGCCACGGTGGTCGCGATATCAAGAAAGCCGATGCGCCGGCCGAGAAATGCCGCCACCGCGATCTCGTTGGCGGCATTCAGAATGGTGGGAGCCCCGCCGCCTGCACGCAAGGCGTCACGGGCGAGCCTCAGCGCCGGAAACCGGACCGGGTCCGGCTCGGAGAACTCCAGCCGGGCGATCGCCGCCAGGTCGAGCCGCGGCGAGGGCGTCGCCATGCGCCTGGGCCAGGCCAGGGCGTGGGCAATCGGGATGCGCATGTCGGGCGAGCCGAGCTGCGCCAGCACGCTGCCGTCATGGTAGAACACCAGCCCATGGACAATTGACTGCGGGTGGATCAGCACGCCGATATCGGTTTCGTCGAGTTGGAACAGGCGTGCCGCCTCGATCACCTCCAGGCCCTTGTTCATCATCGTGGCGCTGTCGATGCTGATCTTGGCGCCCATGGACCAGACCGGATGGCGCAGCGCCTGCTCGGGCGTGACGCCGGCCATCTCCGCCTGTGTCATGGTGCGAAACGGCCCGCCCGAGGCCGTCAGCACGATCTTCTCGACCGCGCCGCGATTGCCGTCGGCCATCGACTGGAAAATTGCGTTGTGCTCGCTATCGACCGGCAGCAGCGTCGCACCCGCCTGCCGGACCGCCGCCAGCATCAGTTCGCCGGCGCAGACCAGTGCCTCCTTGTTGGCTAGCGCGACGGCGCCGCCCGCGCGGATCGCGGCCAGGGTCGGGGCCAGCCCGGCGGCGCCGGTGATCGCCGCCATGGTCCAGTCGACCCGGATGCCGGCGGCCTCGATCACCGCCTCGCGCCCAGCCGCGACCTCGATCCCGGTGCCTGCGAGTTCGGCGCGCAGGGTGGCTTCCTGCGCCAGATCCTCGATCACCGCCCGGCCGACACCAAGCTCGATCGCCTGCGCCGCCAGAAGCCGCGCGTTACGGCCGCCGACCAGCACGCGAACGTCGAACCGATGTAACTCGGCGCGAAGCAGATCGACGGTCTGAGTGCCGACGCTGCCGGTGCTGCCGAGGATGGCAACGGACCGGATAGGTGAAATATCGTTCATCCGGAACCCACTACTCCACGTCCAAGCGCCAACGCCAGAGCGGCGCCGGCCGGAGCCGCGGCCAGAACCCCGTCGAGCCGATCGAACAGCCCGCCATGCCCGGGTATCAGCCAGCCAGAATCCTTGACGCCGAACTTTCTTTTCAGGGCGCTTTCCATCAGGTCGCCGGCCTGGGCCACTACGCTAAGCAATAGACAAAACAGCAGGAACAACAGGATCACCATCGTTCCACCGATAGCGTGGCCGAGCCATGCGATCATCCCGGCGGAGACGAGGCCGGCGCCGACAACGCCGCCCACCGCCCCGGACCAGGTTTTCCCCGGCGAGATCGAGGGCGCCAGCTTCGGGCCGCCGAACCACCGTCCCGCGAGGTAGGCGCCGATATCCGTGGCCCAGACGATCAGCAGCACAAGCAGCATGTCGATCACGCCGGCGGGTTTGGCACGAAGCCAGAGCAACGCGATCACGGCTGGGGCGACGTACAAGATACCCAGCGGCAGCAAGAAAGGCCGGGCTCCGCCCTGGACCCGCCGGGGCAGCAGCCCCGGACCCGCACTACTCAAGTGAAGGGTTTCAAAAGGGCGACGCGCTCCGCCCTTTTGCGGGTCCAGGGCAGAGCCCTGGCCTTCTGCCCTGTTGCATAGCTGCACCCACTCATACCCAAGCCCAACCGCCACAACGCCGACCAGAACCTCCCAGGCGATCCCGCCCCACCACAGGCAGACAAGTACCACGGGCGCCAGCACGAAGGCGGTCAGAGACCGGCGGCGAAGGTCGCGCCACCGGCTCGGATCAGCCAGGCCGGGCGCCAAACCGCCGCTCCCGCCGAGCGTATTCGGCCAGCGCCGCGGCAAAATGCTCGGCGCTGAAATCGGGCCACAGCACATCGAGGAAAACAAGCTCGGCGTAGGCCGCCTGCCATAGCAGGAAGTTTGACAGCCGCTGCTCGCCGCTGGTGCGGATGATCAGGTCGGGGTCGGGCATGCCGCCGGTGGAAAGCGCCGCCGACACCATCGCCTCGTCGATCGCCGCCGGATCAAGCGTGCCGGCCTGAGCGGCTTCGGCCAATGCACGGACCGCGGCGGTGATCTCGTCGCGCGCGCCGTACGACAGCGCGATCGTCAGGTTGAGCTTGGTGTTGGCGCGCGTGCTTTGCTCAGCGGCGTAAAGGTCGTCGCGGATGTCGGCGTCGAACCGGTTGGGATCGCCGATGAAGCGCATCCGCACGCCGTTGGTGTGCAGCTCGGCGACCTCGTTGCGAAGGTAGTGGCGCAGCAAGCCGGTGAGATCCATCACCTCGCCGGCAGGCCGCCGCCAGTTCTCGCTGCTGAAGGCGTAGATGGTCAGCCACTGCACGCCCGACTGCATCGCGGCCTCGATCGCCCGGCGAACGGCGCGGGCACCCTCGCGGTGGCCAGCGACGCGGGGCAGGTAACGCGAGGTCGCCCACCTGCCGTTGCCATCCATGATCACCGCCACATGCACGGGGGGGACATGCACCGGAGCAATCGCCGGAGACGCGGCGAAATCCGCCATTCTCGGCGCGCCGTGGATTTTCTTCTGGAAGGCTACGGACATCGTGCGTTCAAACGGGATGGGTTTCAAACAAGGTGAGTTGCGGACGAAATCTGCTTCAGACCTGCTTGATATCACGTTCCTTGTCGCTGAGGCTGTCATCAATGCGCTTGACATAGACATCCGTCATCTTCTGCACGTCGTCAGACCAGGTCTTGGCAAGATCCTCGCCGATCTCGCTTTTTTTCTCGAAGGCCTTGATCTGCTCCATGCCGTCGCGCCGTACCCCGCGCACCGCGATCTTGGTGCCCTCGGCATACCTGCCGGCAAGCTTCGCCAGCTCGTTGCGGCGCTCGGCGGTCAGCATCGGTATCGGCACCCGCACCAGCTGGCCGTCGGTCTGCGGATTGAGCCCGAGCCCGGCTTCGCGGATGGCCCTGTCGACGGCGGAAACCATCGAGCGGTCCCACACCTGCACCGTCAGCAGCCGTGCCTCCGGCACGCCGATGGTCGCGACCTGGGCCAGTGGCATTTCGGTGCCGTAGGCCTCGACGCGAATGGGTTCCAGCAAGGCGGGATTGGCACGCCCGGTGCGCAATCCGGCGAACTCGCGCTTCAGGGTCTCGAGCGCGCTGTCCATGCGGCGCGACAGATCCTGCTTCAATGTCTCGAGGTCGGCCGCCATGACGAATGCTCGCTCCTATCCCTGCTCGACGATCTTGGTGAAGCGGCCCTCGCCGCGCATGACCTGGGCAAAGGCGCCGGGCGCATGGATGTTGAACACCAGCACAGGCAGGTTGTTTTCCCGTGCCACGGAAATCGCCGCGGCATCCATCACGCCGAGATCGTGGGCGAGCACGTCGTGATAGGTCAGCTGCTCGTAGCGTTCGGCGCCGGCATCCTTGCGCGGATCGGCGGAATAGACGCCATCGACCTGCGTCCCCTTGAGCAGGCAATCGCAGTTCATCTCCACCGCGCGCAGAGAGGCCGCGGTATCTGTGGTGAAAAAGGGATTGCCGGTGCCGGCGGCGAAGATCACCACGCGGCCCTTTTCCATGTGGCGCATGGCGCGGCGGCGGATATAAGGCTCGCAGACGCTGGCCATCGGGATGGCGGACTGCACCCGGGTCGGCACTTGCAGCTTCTCCAACGCGTTCTGCATCGCCAGCGCGTTCATCACCGTCGCCAGCATGCCGATATAGTCGGCCTGGGCGCGGTCCATGCCGCTGGCCGCGCCCGACACGCCGCGAAAGATGTTGCCGCCGCCGATCACCAGGCAGACCTGCACGCCCATAGCGACGACGCAGCCGACGTCCGTTGCGATCGCCGCGATGGTTTCAGTATCTAGGCCGTATTCGCGCGCACCCATCAGCGCCTCGCCGGAAACCTTGAGCAGCACCCGCCGGTAGATCGGCTGTTCAGGCGTTTTCCCGGGCTGGGCCTCCGGCGGGGAAGAAAACGCTGGCTGGGGGGAAAGCGCTGGCGTCATTCGGACCGATCGGCGGCTAGGGGCTGATTTGAGCGCTGAAACGAGGCCCGTCATAGAGCGCAGCGATGCTGGGAACAAGACGGTCCTGCGAACGGGATCGGGCGGCGGAGGTTGCCGGCGTCGAGGTTACATCTCTTCTATCCGCTCGACGCCGGGGATCGTTTTCAGCGTCTGGGCCAGCAGCGGCGTGACGTTGAAGCCGCCTTGCAGGTGGATCTCGACGCTCTGG
>JANXRT010000237.1 GCA_025356735.1 Acetobacteraceae bacterium
CGCCGGCTTTCTATTGGCTGGTGCCGAGGTAGGCACTGATCACTTCGGGGTTGTTTCTTAAGGGATGCGTTTTCGGGCGCTTCCTGGGCGGGGTTTGGGGCAGAGCCCCGTCCTTGCTCCTTCGATAATGGGGGTTCCAACCAATGCCGACCGCACTGCCGATCTACGCCGTACGCCCTGATAGCGTGACTGGATTGCCCGCCTCGTCGGCGGCGATGCTGCAAGGCATGGATTTCACCGCCAAGGCGGGAAGCTTGGTGTTCCTGCAGGACGCTGGCGGCCTAGCCGGCGCGGTGTTCGGATTGGGTTCCGACCGATCGCCGCACCTATTCGGCGACCTGCCGTACCGTCTGCCGGCCGCGCGGCCATGGCGCCTGGAGTCGGGCGACTATGATCCGGCGGGTGCCTGCTTAGGGTTCGCGCTCGGCGCCTACCGCTACACCGCGCTGAAGCCGGCGGCGCGCATGCCCGCGGTTCTGGAGCTACCGCCGGGCTGCAAGTGGAGCCTGGAGGAAGCCGCCAGTGCCGCGATGGTGCGCGACCTGATCAACACGCCGGCCAACCTGCTGGGCCCGGCAGAGCTTGCCGCGGCCGCCATGCGGCTGGGCAACGATCATGGCGCTGCGGCCGAGAGTTTCGAGGGCGAGGCCCTGCTGCGGCAGTATCCGACCATCGCCGCGGTCGGCGCCGGCTCGGCGCGGGCGCCGCAGGTCGTCGTGTTCCGCTGGTCGGGCAGCGGCGCCGGCGGCGACGCGCCGGTGGTTTCGCTGTGCGGCAAGGGCGTCTGCTTCGACACTGGCGGCTACGACCTGAAGCCGTCGGCGGCGATGCTGCGGATGAAGAAGGACATGGGCGGCGCCGCCATCCTGCTCGGCGTGGCGCGGCTGATCATGCGGGCCGACCTGCCGGTCCGGCTGGTGGTGCGAATCGGCTGCGTCGAGAATTCCGTGTCCGGCACGGCGATGCGGCCGTCGGACGTGCTGACGACGCGGCGCGGGCTGACGGTGGAGGTTGGCAACACCGATGCCGAGGGTAGGCTGGTGCTATGCGACCTGCTCGCCGAGGCGTCCGACGAGAAGCCCGCCATCCTGATCGATGCCGCGACCCTGACGGGCGCGGCGCGGGTTGCCCTGGGGCCTGACTTGCCAGCCCTGTTCTGCAACGACGATGCGTGGGCCGCCGACGTGCTGGCCGCGGGGCGGGAGCGGCATGACCCGGTGTGGCGGCTGCCGCTATGGCCGGGCTACGACGGATGGCTGGATAGCGCGACGGCGGAACTCAACAACGTGGCGTCGAAGCCGATGGCCGGTGCCGTGGTGGCGGCCTTGTTCCTGCAGCGATTCGTGGCTGAGGGGGTCAGCTGGCTGCACCTCGACACCTATGCGTGGAACGATCAGACTCGTCCCGGTCGGCCCGAAGGCGGCGAGGCACAGGCTATGCTTGCCGTATTCACCGCCATTAAGAAACGTTTAGGTTGATTTGTTACGCTAGAATCAAGCCATTAAAGGATTTCAATTAACAAGGAACGTTTTTGAAAGGAAAACGATTGATTGTTCTACTGCAAGCGTCCATGTAATTCGGACTGATAAAAGCCTGCCCGATGACTCGGAAGCTTATTTTACAATACAGGGCGGAACGATCCTCCCGTTAGGTTGAAAGGGTTGCCTCATGGCTACCAACCAGTCCACCGACCAATTGGTCGGGATCCTCCGGGACACCATCGTGTCGCTCGTTCGCCGCGATGGTCCCGATCTGTCGGCTCGCCAGCTTGGCGTGTTCCTGACCTGCTACCTGCAGGACGGTCCACACACCGTCCGCGGCCTTGCCGCCGACCTCAACGTTTCCAAGCCGGCGATAACCCGGGCGTTGGATCGGCTGGGCGAGCTCGACCTGGCGCGCCGCAAGGTCGATCCGCTGGACCGTCGCAGCGTGCTGGTGCAGCGCACGATGAAGGGCGCCGCGTTCCTGCGGGACCTGCGATCGATCCTGAACGAGGCGTCGTCCGTCGCGCGCAAGCCGGTGGCCGAAGTGTCGACAGGTCGCGGCCGCTCCAGCGCCAACGGCTAACGGACGCGTCCCGGGGCGCTACCCCGGCGGGGTTTGGGGCAGAGCCCCACGCTTGCTTTCTAACCACCTTTAACGCCGCCGGCTGTCAGGCCGGCGACGATCTCCTTTTGCATCAACAACGTCAGTAGCAGCACCGGTGCGGTAACCACCAAAGCGGCGGCGGCAAGCGGGCCCCAACTGACTTGCTCGAAGGTCAGCACGTTGTAGACCGCGACCGGCAGGGTGCGGGTGGTGCGGCCTGCCAGCACGACGCCGAAGATGAAGTTGTTCCAGCTGAAGATGAACGACAGGATCATGGCGACGGTGATGCCGGGCCGTGCCAGCGGCATCGCGACATGGCGGAAGGCCTGCCAGATGGTGGCGCCATCGACCAGCGCTGCCTCCTCCAGCTCGCCCGGCAGCCCCTCGAAGAAGCCGATCATCACCCAGACGACGATCGGCACGGTGATCACCAGGTGAGTAATGACGAGCGGTGCGAGGGTGCCGGTGAGGCCGAGCCACTGGAACATCAGGAACAGCGGCAGCAGGTAGGACAATCCCGGCGTGATGCGCGCGATCAGGATCAGGGTCGCGGCCTTGCGGGCACGGGCCTTGGCGATGCCGTAGCCGGCGGGGACGCCGACCAGCAAGGCGAGGCCGGTGGCGCCGAACGAGACGATGACGGAGTTGATGGTGTAGGTGAGGAAGTCGTTCTTCTCGAACACGTCGATGAAGTTGCGCAGCGTCGGCGGCGCCGGGATGAAGACCGGTGGGAAGGCCATGTTGTCCACTTCGTTCTTGAGCGACAGCGACAGCATCCAGAGGAAGACCAGCACGGCCGGCGAGATCAGTAGCAGGACCACGGCGTAGAGGCCGAGTTGCCTGAGCCGGCGGCGCAGCATATGAGCGTTGAAGGTAGCGCGGGTCTCGGTAATGGAACGGGTTGGCACATCGGCTTCCTGCTTCAGCTTGGCGGTCATCCTATCATGACAGGCAGCCGTGCAGCAGCAGGGCGACGCATCGGCGCGGCCATCGGCTCAGCGCGTCCGCGTCCATCGGCGGGCCGAAGCCGAGCGCGCGCTGTTGCGGGCCGGCGATCACCAGGCGCTGGAACTGCTCGGCGGCGAAATCCGGTGCGGCGACGCCCGCCTCCCGCAGCAGTGCGCCGACGCGGTGAATGCCCGCACCAGCGCCGGCGCGGGCGAGCAGGCCGGCGAGATCGACGATGTGCGGCGATTGGCTGACCAGAAGGCGATAGAGCGCCAGGGATGCAGGGGCCAGCGCCGCTTTCAGCATGATCTTTCCCGCCATCTCCAGGGTCGATGCGAGGTCAAGGCCATCCTGCGAGGCCGCTTGCAGCGCGGCGTCGAAATCAGGCAGCCAGTTCTCGACCAGCGTCGCGATCGCGGCCTGGAGCAAAGCGGGCTTGTCGGGAAACCGGGTGTAGAGGGTGCGCTTCGACACGCCGGAAGCTGCCGCCACACTCTCCATCGAGGTAACGGCGACACCCTGGCTCAGGAACAGGATCGTGGCGGCATCGACGATGGTGCCGCGGATTTGGCCGGCCTGCTCGGAGGACGGCCGGCCCGACCGTGGCGATTTCACCGATCGTAGTAATAATAGCGCGGATGGTAGCGCGGGCCGTAGGCGGGCACGACGATGCAGCCGGCCAGGGTGACGGCGGCCAGCGCGAGGCATATCACCCGGCCGGCCGTGCGCAGCGATCCAAGACCGTATTTCTGGAGCATAGCCGCCTCCGCGTTGTGCCGATGCGGGTTGCAAGGGCGATCGCAGTTATAACAGGCGACTAAAGTAAACGCTCCCTGTGCATTTATTATATCTCGGCCATCTTCGGTTACTTCGACGTAACCTTCGATCCGATGATGTCGGCGACGTGGCGCGCGATCATCGCCTCCTCATCGGTCGGGATCACCCAGACCGCGACGCGGCTTTTTTCCGTCGTGATGCGCGAGGCGGAGGCGGCGTTCTTCTCGTTGTCCAACTCGATGCCAAGCCAGGCCAGGGCCTTGCAGACGCGGCTACGGATTTCCGGGGCGTGCTCGCCGATGCCCGCGGTGAAGACGATGCCGTCGAGCCCGCCCAGGGCCGCGAGCATGGCACAGGTTTCGCGCGCGATGCGGAAGGCGAACAGCTCGAGCGCCTCGGCGGCGCGCAGGTCGGCGCTGTCGAGCAGCACGCGCATGTCGGCGCTGATGTCCGACACGCCGAGGAGGCCGGATTTTTTGTAGAGCAGGTCTTCGATGGCGGCGGCGGGCATGTTGAGGGTCTGTTGAAGGTAAAGGATGACGCCGGGATCGAGGCTGCCGCAGCGCGTGCCCATGACCAGGCCGTCGAGTGCCGAGAAGCCCATGGTGGTGTCGACGCTGCGTCCGCCGAGCAGCGCGCAGAGGCTGGCGCCGTTGCCGAGATGGGCCACCACCACGCGGCCCGTCGCCAAGTTGGGTGCGAGCTGCGGCAGAACGGAAGAAATATATTCGTAGGACAGGCCGTGGAAGCCATAGCGCTCGATGCCCTGGGCGGTGAGGTCGCGCGGCAGGGCGAAGTTCTTCACGACGTCGACGTGGCCGCGGTGGAAGGCGGTGTCGAAGCAGGCGATCTGGGTGAGGTCGGGAGATGCCGCCAGGACCGCGCGAATGGCGCCCAGGCTGTGCGGCTGGTGCAGGGGTGCCAAGGCAACGAGCCCATCGAGTTCGTCCAGCACCGCTTGCGTGATGGAAACCGGGGCGATCAGCCGGCGGCCGCCATGCACGACGCGGTGCCCGACTGCGGCCAACGTGTCGGCGCTGAGCTGCGTATGCACCCAGGCCAACAATTCGGAAAACAGCGTTGCATCGTCAGGCGGCTCGTTCTTGGGCCATTGCCGCTCGACGAGGGACTGGCCGGACGCGCCTTTGGCCCAGAATTTCGTCTCGGCGCCGCGTTCGACCGTGCCGTGCGCGATCTGGCGCGGCGGCTCATTCGCCAGCACTTCGAACAGGCCGAGCTTGATGCTGGAGGACCCCGCATTGAGGGTAAGGACGGCATCGGTCATGGTTCGAGCCTATCACGATGGCGAAGGACAGGAAGATGCCGGGCGCACTGGACAACCTGCTGGTACTGGACCTGACCAGCCATCTTTCCGGCCCGTACGCCGCGATGATGCTGGGCGACCAGGGTGCCGACGTGATCAAGATCGAGCCGCCTGGCAGCGGCGACGCGGCGCGCGGCATGCCGCCGTTCGTCAACGGCGAGAGCGCGCCGTTCATGATCTGGAACCGCAACAAGCGCTCGATCGTGCTCGACCTCAAGCAGCCGGACGATATCGCCACGATGCTGGCGCTGGTCGATCGCGCCGACATCCTGATCGAGAATTTCCGCCCCGGGGTAATGGAACGGCTGGGGCTGGGCTATGAGGCGCTGCACGCCCGTAATCCGCGGCTCATCTATGGCTCAATCTCCGGGTTCGGCCAGACCGGGCCGTATCGCGGGCGCGGCGGGTTCGACCTGATGACCCAGGGCATGTCCGGGCTGATGAGCACCAACGGGCCGGAGGACGGCCCGCCGCATCGGCTGCCGATCGCCATTTCCGATGTGTCGGCGGGCATGTTCCTGGCGTTCGGGCTGCTGGCGGCGATCGAGGCGCGGCATCGCACCGGGCACGGGCAGTGGGTCGAGACCTCGTTGCTGGAGAGTGCGACGGCGCTGGGCGTGTATGAGGCGGCGCATTATTTCGCGACCGGAACCCGGCCGCCCAGGATCGGGCAGATGCATCGCGGCAGCGCGCCGTACCGGGTGTTCTCGACTGCCGACGGCTACATCACGGTCGGCGCCGCGCAGCAGAAGTTCTTTTTCTCGCTGTGCACACTGCTTGGCATCGAACAGGTTGCGGCCGACCCTCGGTTTGCGCGCAATGCCGACCGGGTTGCCAACAATGCCGAATTGGTTGCGCTGATTCAGGAGCGGCTGGCCGCCAGAACTTCGGCGGAGTGGCTGTTCGATCTTGAGACCGCCGGCATTCCGGCCGGGCCGGTGCTGCATTACGACGAGGTGCTGACCGACC
>JANXRT010000239.1 GCA_025356735.1 Acetobacteraceae bacterium
TGCCCGGCGTGGAAGAATTCCTCCGCTTCCCGAACCTCGGAACGCTGCAAATGGCGCACTTCGGTGGCCAAGCGCTCGATGCCGCTGGCGACCACGGCCAGCGTGCAGAAGAACGCCGCGTGGCGATCGCGCGGGATGACCTGGGTCGAAACAGGCTCGACCGCCAGGCCGAGCTTTTCCGCCACGTATTCCTCGACGCGCGGATCGAGGTGGGCGAAGGTGCCGACGGCGCCCGATACGGCGGCGACCGCGATCTCGGCCCGCGCCGTCACCAGCCGCGTCCGATTGCGGGCGAACTCCGAGAAATGGCCGGCGAGCTTCAGACCGAAGCTGGTCGGCTCGGCGTGGATGCCGTGGCTGCGCCCGATGGTCAGCGTGTGCTTGTGCTCGAACGCGCGCGCCTTCAGCGCCGCCAGCACCTCGTCGATTTCATGGATAAGAATATCGGCGGCCTGGGTCAGCTGAACGGAGAAGCAGGTGTCGAGCACGTCCGAGCTGGTCATGCCCTGGTGCACGAACCGGCTTTCCGGGCCGATGCCCTCGGCGAGCCAGGTCAGGAAGGCAATCACGTCGTGGCGGGTCTCGCGCTCGATCGCGTCGATCCGTTCCAGGTCGGCGGCGGTGATGTCCTTCACCCGCGCCGCGCCGTTCTTGCGGATGGCCTTGGCCGCCTCGCGCGGGATATCGCCCAGCTCGGCCATCGCCTCGCAGGCCAGCGCCTCGATCTCGAACCAGATCCGAAACCGGTTCTCGGGCGCCCAGATCGCAGCCATGGCGGGACGGCTGTAACGCGGAACCATGGTGATTTTTCCAGTCTCGGTCGCGGCGACCAGGTCTGGGCCGGCCCCTATTCGATAGCCGCCGTTCTATTTGACTATAATGGGGTATGACAACCGGCCGGCACGTCGGCGGTGACACCGATCGGAGCCGCCTGATGGATTTTTCCTCCCTTCCGCCGATGCTGATCTCAGACCTGACGGCGCTGGCGCAGGTGCTGGTGATCGACCTCGCCTTGGCCGGCGACAACGCCATCGTCGTCGGCATCGCCGTCGCCGGCCTGCCGGCGCACCAGCAGAAGCGCGCCATCCTGTTTGGCATCGGCGGCGCCACGGTGATCCGCATCCTGCTCGGTGCCGTCACCTTGCAGCTGCTGGCGATCATCGGGCTGATGCTGGCCGGCGGGCTGCTTCTGCTCTGGGTCGTCTGGAAGATGTTCCGTGAGCTTCGCGCCACGCCGCACGCCGCCACCGACATTGCGCCCACCAAGACGCTGCGCCAGGCCATGGTGCAGATCGTCGTCGCCGACCTGTCGATGAGCCTCGACAACGTGCTGGCGGTCGCCGGCGCCGCGCGCGACAGCCTGTGGGTGCTGGTCGTCGGCCTGGTCCTGTCGGTGGCGCTGATGGGCCTCGCCGCCGGGCTGGTCGCGCGGCTGCTCGAGCGCTACCGGTGGATCGCCTGGATCGGCCTGGCGATCGTGTTCTTCGTCGCCATTCGGATGATCTGGGACGGCTCGCACGAGGTGCTTGGCGTCATTCGGTAGATCACAGCAGCCCCTCACGGCGAAAGCTCAGCCAGCGGCCGTTGCCGACGATGACGTGGTCGTGCAGCACGATCGACAGCACCGCAGCGGCCTGCTTGATCTCGCGCGTCATCGAAATATCCTCCGCCGAGGGCGTCGGGTCGCCGCTCGGGTGGTTGTGGACCAGGATGATCGCGGTCGCGTGCAGCTCCAGCGCCCGCTTGACGACCTCGCGCGGATAGACGGGTGTGTGGTTGACGGTGCCGCGCGCCTGTGCCTCGTCGCCCTGCAGCCGGTTCTTGTTGTCGAGGAACAGGATGCGGAATTGCTCGATCTTCTCGCGCGCCAGCACGGCGTTGAGGTAGTCCATCAGCCGGTCCCAGTTGTTCAGCACCGGCTGGTGCATGACCTCGGCGCGGACGAGCCGCAAGGCCGCGGCCTGCACGGTCTTCAGCGCGGCGAGCCCGGCCTCGCCCAGCCCCTCTATGGCGCGCAGGGCCTGCGGCGGGGCGGCGATCGCGGCGGCGAAGCTGCCGAACCGGCCGAGCAACGCGCGCGCGATCGGCTTGGTGTCGCGCCGCGGCAGGGCGAGGAACAGGATCATCTCCAGCATCTCGTGATCGGCCAGCGCCTCGGGCCCCGCGGTCAGAAGCCGGTCGCGCATGCGGGCGCGGTGGCCGTCTGCGCCGGGAATACCAGTCTGCTGAAGCTTATTCATGCAACCGTAGGTTGCCATTAAACCTGCGTAGCAATCAAGTATGGGCTCTGCCCATGCCCGCAAAGGGCCGTCGCCCCTTTGAACCCCTCTACTTAAGTAATGCGCACCGGGGCGCTACCCCGGCGGGGTATGGGGCAGAGCCCCCGTGCTTCCTAATAGGGCGGCTTATGCATCCCAGCCGGCGAGTAGGTGAAAACCTCGCACCCCTCCTCCGTCACCCCGATCATGTGCTCGAACTGCATCGACAGGCTGCGGTCGCGCGTCACCGCCGTCCAGCCGTCATCGAGCACCTTCACCTCCGGCCGGCCGGCGTTCACCATCGGCTCGATGGTGAAGAACATGCCGGGGCGCAGAGCGGTGCCCTCGCCGGGGCGGCCGAAATGCAGCACGTTCGGCGGCTCGTGGAAGTTGCGGCCGATGCCGTGGCCGCAGAAATC
>JANXRT010000180.1 GCA_025356735.1 Acetobacteraceae bacterium
AGGCGGACACCGGCGCCGGCATCATCCTGATCACGCACGACCTCGGCGTGGCCGCCAGCCTGTGCCGGCGGATCGCGGTGATGTATGCCGGGCAGATCGTCGAAACCGGGCCGGTGCGGGCGATCTACCGCACGCCGTCCCACCCCTATACGCAGGCGCTGCTGGCCGCGATCCCGCGCCTCGGCTCCAGGCGCGCCCGGCTCACCGCCATCGCCGGCCAGCCACCGAGCCTGATCGACCCGCCGGCCGGATGCCGCTTCGCCGCGCGGTGCCCGTCGCGGATGGCACGATGCGAGGAGGCCCCACCCGACGTTCCGCTCGCCGACGGCCACAGCGCCGCGTGCTGGAAGCTGGTCTGATGGGCACGGAGCCGGAAGCCGCGATGCTTGAACTCGCCGGCGTCACCAAGCACTACCGCACGCGCCGCGGCCTGGTGCGCGCGGTGGAGGATGTCTCGTTGCGGGTGCAACCACGCACCACCATGGCGCTGGTCGGCGAGTCGGGCTGCGGCAAGACGACGATCGCCCGGATGATCCTGCAGCTGGAACGGCCGTCCGCCGGTGCGATCCGCTTCGAGGGGCAGGATATCGCGACGATGAGCCGCGCGGCGCTGACAGCCTATCGCCGCCAGGTGCTCGCGGTGTTTCAGGACCCCTATTCCTCGCTGAACCCCCGCCTGCGCGTCGGGGCCATCATTGCCGAACCGGTTCTGGCGCACGGGCGGCCGTCGCGCGCGCAGGTCGACAAGCGGGTCGCCGAGGTGCTGGACGTGGTCGGTCTACCGGCCGGGGCCGCGCGGCTGTACCCGCATGAATTCTCCGGCGGCCAGCGCCAACGCATCGCCATCGCCCGCGCGCTCGCGCCGCGGCCGCGGCTGATGGTGCTGGACGAGCCGGTCTCGGCGCTCGACGTGTCGATCCGCGCCCAGATCCTCAACCTGCTGGCGGACATCCAGACGGAGTTCGGGCTGACTTATCTGATCATCGCCCATGACCTGGCGCTGGTCGAGCATTTCAGCAGCGATGTTGCGGTGGTCTATCTCGGCTGCGTCGCAGAAACCGGTCCCACGGCGCAGGTCTTCGCCGAGGCGCGTCATCCCTACACGCAAGCGTTACTTGCAGCCGTGCCGCTGCCCGACCCCGACCACGTGCTGAGCGAAGCTGCGGCAATGGGTGAAATCGCGAGCGCGCTCGATCCGCCACCCGGCTGCCGCTTCCATCCGCGCTGTCCGCACGCCATGGAAATCTGCCGCGTCACCGCGCCGGTGCCTTCTGGTGCGCCGCACATGATTGCCTGCCACTTGCCAAGGACCTGACCGCATGGCCACGCCGCTTGCCGATCTCACCGTCGTCGAATTGTCCGGCGACATCGCCACGCGCTATTGCGGCAAGCTTTTTGCCGAGCACGGTGCCCGCGTTGTCTCCGCCCACGCACACGCCAACGATCGGCTGGCCTATGGCGGCGCCTCGGCCGCCGCCTATGCCGCCTGGCTGGACGCCGGCAAGGAGATGCCGGGCACCTTGGCGGATGGCGTCATGCCGGATGTCGTCATCGCAGGGCAGACGCCCGCTGACGTCGCCCGTGCCGGCGCGACCATCGCCGGCTTCACGCGCCGGCCGCTGTTGGTTGGGGTGACCTGGTTCGGCGATGGCGGGCCGCGCGCCTTTTGGCAGGGTAGCGACGCGATCGTGCAGGCGATCAGCGGGGTCGCGTTCCCGATCGGACCGGCCGACGGGCCGCCGACGCTGCCGCAGGGCCAAGCGCCGCAGGTGGTTGGCGGGGTCACGGCGTTCATCGCCGCCATCGCGGCGCTGATCGGGCGGCGGCATGGCCGCGCCACCGATCGCGTCGATACCAGCGTGCTCGAGGCCTTCCTGTGCCTGACCGAGCACGGCGCGCCCGGTTTTGCCGCCGGTGGTCCCGCCTCGAAACAACACGGAGTGAACCGGTTCGGCCCGGTCTATCCGCAGACCATCTTCGCCGCCGCCGATGGCTGGATCGGCGTCACCGCGCTAACGCCACTGCAATGGCAGGAGCTCTGTTCGATGATTGGGCTACCCGACCTCGCGCAGGACCCACGATACGAAACAACCGACCTGCGGATGGAAGCGGCCGACGAGCTCGAAGCGGTCCTCGCCCCTGCCTTTCGCAAGCTGCGCGCTGGCGACCTGCTGCTGGAGGGGCAAAGGCGGCGCGTGCCGCTGGCTCCTGTGCCGACGATGGCGGAGCTGCTGCAAACGCCTCACTGGCGCGAACGGCAGAGCTTCCGCCGCATTACCGGCGCGGTGCCGACGTTTGAGGCGCCGGCGATGCCGTTCCGCCTGAACGCCAGTGGGAAGGGAGCGGTGCAGGCGGGCGCGCCGGACCCAGGGCTGCCAGGTTCGGGGTCGCCGGATTCGGGGCCGCTCGCGGGGATCCGTGTGCTCGACCTGTCGATGGGCTGGTCCGGGCCGCTCGCCGCGCGCCATTTCGCCGATCTCGGCGCCGAGGTGATCAAGATCGAGGGTTGCTCGCACATCGACTGGTGGCGCGGCTGGAACACGCTGGTGCCGGCCGACCCGCCGCCCTACGAGATGCGTGCCAACTTCAACGCGGTGAACCGCAACAAGCGCGGAATTGCAGTGGAGCTGCGCGACCCGTCCGGCGCCGACATCCTGCGCCGCCTGGCGGCCGACGCTGACCTGCTGATCGAGAACTACGCGCCCGGCGTGCTGAGCCGGCTAGGCTTCTCGCCGGAGGCGATGTTGAAGATCAATCCGCGGATCGGCTACATCTCCATGGGCGCGTTCGGCAGCGCCGGCCCGTGGTCGGGCTTTCGGGCCTACGGCTCGACCACCGAGCAGGCCGCCGGCATGCCTTTCCTGCAGGGTGCGGCGGACTGGACGCCGACCATGCAGCATACCGCCTATGGCGACCCGATCGCCGGCATCTACGCAGCCGCCGCCGCGCTGACCGCGCTGTGGGGTCGCGCCCGGACCGGCGGCACCACGATTGACCTGTCGCAGGTCGAGTGCCTGTTCCAGCTTGCGGCCGACGGGCTGATCGCCCAGTCGGCCACCGGCGAGCCGCCGCCGCGCACCGGCAGCGCACGGGCCACCAGCCTGTTTCGCGGGTGCCTGCGCTGTAACGGCCCCGAGGATTGGCTGGCGGTGGATATCGACGGGTCGGAGCGCCTAGCGGCGTTGTCGCGAGTCATCCGCGTTGCCATGCCGTCGCCGGAGTCGATCAAGGCAGGGCTGGCCGGCTGGGCCGGTGAACGCACCGCCGGGGCGGCGGAGTTGCTGCAACGCGCCGGCATCGCCGCCGGACCGGTGCAGCCCGGCACCGGGCTGCTCGCCGACCCTCATCTGACGGCGATCGGTTTCTGGCGGCATGCCGAGCGCCGCCATGTCGGCAGCCATGTCTTGCCGCGCCCGCCCTACGCGCTCGATGGCGTGTCGCCGCCGCTGCGGTCTCCGGCGCCGACGCTGGGCCAGCACAACGCCGAGGTGCTGCACCAGGTCCTGCACATGACGCCCGCCGAGATCGAGGCGCTGGAGCGGGCCGGCGTCATCGGCACCGTCGCGATCTGATGCATCCGGTTACTGAAGGAAGTTACATGCGCCTGACGAAGCTGCTGATCGCGAACCGGGGTGAGATCGCCATCCGGATCGCACGCGCTGCCGCCGATCTCGGCTTGCCATCGGTCGCGGCGTATTCCGAGGACGATGCCCAGAGCCTGCATGTCCGGGTTGCGGACGAGGCTGTCGCGCTCGTCGGTAAAGGGCCGCGGGCCTATCTGGATGGCGCCGCCGTGATCGCCGCGGCGACATCCATGGGGTGCGATGCGGTCCATCCGGGATATGGGTTCCTGGCTGAGCGCGCCGATTTCGCCCGCGCCTGTGCTGAGGCCGGGCTGCGCTTCGTCGGCCCGAGCCCGGACCATCTCGATCTGTTCGGTGACAAGGCGCGGGCGCGGGCGGCAGCGGTCGCGGCCGGCGTTCCCGTGCTGCGCGGCCTCGACCATGCCGTCAGCCTGGAGGAGGCGCGCGACTTCTTCGAGGCGCTCAGTCCGGGTGGCGCGATGATCATCAAGGCGGTGGCCGGCGGTGGCGGGCGCGGCACGCGGGCGGTGAGCGAGGTCGGCGAGATCGAGAGCGCCTATCAGCGCTGCCGCTCCGAGGCGAAAGCGGCGTTCGGCCGCGACGACGTCTATGTCGAGGCGTTCATCCCGCGTGCCCGGCATATCGAGGTTCAGATCGTCGGCGACGGCAGCGGCGCCGTGGTCCATCTCGGCGAGCGGGAATGCAGCGTTCAGCGCCGCTTTCAGAAGGTGATCGAGATCGCGCCGGCGCCGCATCTCGATGAAGCATTGCGCCAGGCCATCATCGCCGCGGCGGTGCGCTTCGCCGGCAGCACCGGCTACGACAATCTTGGCACCTTCGAATTTCTGGTGGATTTTTCCGGCCGGGCCGGAGCGCAGCCCTTCGTGTTCATCGAGGCGAATGCGCGCCTGCAGGTCGAGCACACGGTCACCGAGGAAGTAACCGGCGTCGACCTGGTCCAAATTCAGCTCCGCCTCGCCGCCGGCGCCACGCTGGCCGACCTTGGCCTCGATGTGCCGGGCGTCGCCACGCCGCGCGGCTATGCCATCCAGGTACGGGTGAACATGGAGACGCTTGGGCCCGACGGCGTTTTTCGCCCAGGCGGCGGCACGCTTGCGGCCTATGATCCGCCAAACGGCCCCGGGGTGCGCACCGATGGTTTCGGCTATGCCGGCTATCGTACCAGCGGCGCCTTCGACTCGCTACTGGCCAAGGTCATCGTTCATACCCGCTCGCGTGACTTCGCCGACGCGGCGGGCCGCACGGCGCGCGCGCTGAGCGAGTTCCGCCTTCAGGGTGTCGGCACCAACATCCCGTTCCTGCAGAATATCCTCGGCCACCCCGACTTCGTCTTGGGCCGCGTGCACACGCGCTGGGTCGACGACAAGCTTATGGAGCTTGCCGCCGAGACGACACGTCGCGCGCGCTTCGTGCCGGCGCCGGAGGCACAAATGGCCTTGGCGCCGGGTGCCTCGAACGGGTTCGCCGGCGCGCGCGTTACCAGTCGCGATCCGCTGGCGCTGTTCGCACATGACGCGCAGGTCAAGGCCGATCAGGCCGTGCCGGAACACCAGGCCCCGCCCGAAATGTCCGGCCCCGGCGGCTCCGCCGGGGTCGCCAGCCCGATCCAGGGCACGATCGTGGCACTCGATGTCGCGGTCGGCGACCCTATTCGCCGGGGCCAGCAGCTTGCCGTCATCGAGGCCATGAAGATGGAGCATTTGATCGCTGCGCCGCACGGCGGCATCGTCCGTGGCGTCACGATGGCGGTCGGCGATGTCGTGCGCGAGGGCTATCCGATCGTGTTCATCGAGGCAGCCGAGGTCGAAGGCGGTGCGGTTGCCGCGGCGGCAGAGCTCGATCCAGACCACATCCGCCAGGACCTGCAGGAGAACATCGACCGGCACGCATTCACGCTTGACGAAAATCGTCTCGAAGCGGTGCGGCGGCGGCGCGAGCGCGGCTATCGCATGCCGCGCGAGAACATTGCCGAACTGGTCGATCCTGGATCGTTCGACGAATACTGGCCGCTGGTCGTGGCCCGCCAGCACCAGCGCTACGACATGGAGACGCTGCGCAAGAACACTCCCACCGATGGGCTGATCGCGGGCATGTGCACCATCAACGCCGACCTGTTCGGCGAGGAGCACGCGCGGGCCGCCCTGGTGCATTACGACTACACCGTGCTGGCCGGCACTCAGGGCGGGCGCAACCATTACAAGCAGGACCGCATGTACGAACTGGCGCACCGGTTCCGCCTGCCATTGGTGCTGTTCGGCGAAGGCGGCGGTGGCCGACCGGGCGACGACTACACCGGCCCGCGCGTTGCCATGGACACGCACACCTTTACCACGCTGTCGCAACTCAGTGGCTTGGTGCCGATGGTTGCCGTGGTCAACGGGCGCTGCTTCGCCGGCAACACCGCCATGGTGGCGTGCTGCGACGTGATTATTGCCACCGAAGGCACGACCTTGGCGATGGGTGGGCCGGCGATGATCGAGGGTGGAGGCCTCGGCGTCTATACCCCCGAGGAGGTCGGCCCGATGTCGTTCCAGGTGCCTAACGGGGTAGTCGACATCCTGGTCAAGGACGAGAAGGAGGCGGTCCAGATCACCAAGAAATACCTCTCCTATTTCCAGGGGGCGGTCGAGAGATGGGAGCCGCACGACCAGCGCAGGCTGAGGCATACGGTTCCGGAAAATCGTCTGCGGCTCTATAACATGCGCGAAATCCTGCACACGGTTGCCGACAAGGATTCCGTGCTGGAAATCCGGGAGAAATTCGGCATCGGCATCATCACTGCCTTTATTCGCATCGAGGGCAAGCCGATGGGGGTAATCGCCAACAACCCGCATCATCTGGCCGGCGCAATAGATTCCGACGGCGCCGACAAGGGCGCGCGGTTCATCCAGCTTTGCGACGCCTTCGACATTCCGGTGCTCAGCCTGATGGACTGCCCGGGCATGATGGTCGGGCCGGATGTGGAACGCACCGCCTTGGTTCGGCACTGCGTACGCCTGTTCAATGCCGGGGCCAATCTCACCGTGCCGCTGTTTTGCGTGATCGTGCGCAAGGCCTATGGCCTAGGCGGGCAGGCGATGTGCGGCGCCAGCACGCTGACCGGCTTCTTCACCGTGGCTTGGCCTACCGCCGAGTTCGCCGGCATGAACATCGAGGGCTCGGTCAAGCTCGGCTACCGCAACGAGCTTGCCGCGATCCCCGACCCGGAGGAGCGCCGCGCCGAGTTCGACCGCCGCGTGGCGCACGCCTACGAGAACGCGCGCGCGGTCAACGCCGGCACCGGCGGAGGGTTGGACGACGTGATCGATCCCGCCGCGACGCGCGGTTGGATCGCGCGGGGTCTGAAGCGAGTGCCGCCAGTGCAGCTCCGGACCGGGAAGAAATACCCCTATGTCGACACCTGGTGAGGCGTCTGCACCAACGCCGCCGGATGCAATCGGATGGCAGATGTTTCGCTGACATCTCCACCGAACGTTTGCATGGGGTTGCCGATGCCCCGACGGTTTGATCCCACCGAGGAACACTGACGATCCGTGCGGGTCATGTCGGGCTTTGGCGTGCCACAGGAGGATATTGCGATTTATCTCGAGATCGACGCCAAGACCTTGCGCAAGCACTTCCAGCGTGAGCTCGACCGCTGCACAATCGAGACCAACTTAAAGGTCGCGCAAACCTTGTTCGACATGGCGGCGGTGGACAAGAACGTGGCCGCGGCAATCTTCTGGCTGGAGGTGCGGGCGGGCTGGCGCGAGAAGCACCCGGACAAGGACGATGGCCCTCCGGTGACGACCAACCTGGTAGTGAGCTTCATGGACGCCGATGGCACTCGGCATCCCTCCGTTACCCTTAGCCCGCCGAAGCAGCTGGTGCGCGACATCGACGCCGAGTGACATGTTCAACACCGACCAACAACCGTTGATGGGTGGTGAACATGCGTTCTGGACCCAAATGGCGAGCTGCGCGCGCGTCGATCCATTCTCTCCGCGGCATCTTTCCTTTGACGCCAGCCTTCAAGCGACGCCGTGGCCGACCGGAAGCGGATCATGTCTGCACTTGCCAACGTAGGCTCCTGCCGCCGCGCTAAGCCGGCTTGAGGCGCCCGGGCAGCACCCGGGGCAATGGCGGGAAGCCGAAGGCGATTGCCACCGCCCCAAACCCGATTGCCAGGGAGCTGACGTGCATACCTGTGTAGCTGCCGAACTTGTCGAAGATCCAGCCGCCGACTGCCGGCCCTGCCGCCATGCCGAGGCTGGAGGCCATGGTGGCAGCGCCAAACACCGTGCCCATGATGCGCGCCCCGAAGTAGTCGCGCGCCAGCACCGCATACAGCGGCATCACCCCGCCGTAGGCGAGGCCGAAAATTGCGGCGACGGCGTAGAATTCCCCAAGGCTGCGGGTCGGGAGGAAGGCCCCAATCGCCAGCGCCTGCAGCAGCAACCCGCCGATCAGCACCGGCTTGGCGCCATGGCGGTCAGCAAGCACCCCCAGCAGCAGCCGTCCGCCGAGTCCCGCCAGGCCCTGCAAGCTGTAGACGCTGACGGCGGCCATGGCGGACAAGCCGCAGACCATGGCGTAGCTCACCACATGGAAGATCGGCCCGGCATGGGCGAGACAGCAGGCGAAGAAGGTCGCAGCCAGCACGAGAAATTGCCGGCTGCCCAGGGCTTGGCGCGCGGTAAGCCCCTCGCCCGCTGGCGTGGCCGTTCCGGCCGCCAGCGCGACTGCCGGTGGACGGCGCAGCAGCAACGCCGCCGGCAGCACGATAGCCCAGGCGACCAGCCCGATCACGAGCTGCGCGGCGCGCCAGTCATAGCCGGAAAGCAGCAGCCATTGCGCGAAGGGCGCGACCGTCACCGGCGCCATGCCGAGTCCGGCGGAGACGAGCGAGACGGCCAGCGCCCGCTGACGGTCGAACCAAGCGCTGGCCGTCGCCATCATGGGCGCGAAGAAGGCGCCGGCCGCTGTCCCGAGGAACAGGCCGTAGATAAGTTGGAAGGCCAGCAGGCTGGTCGCCCGGCTGGCCAGCACCAGCCCGGTGCCTAGCATCAGCGCGCCTGCAATGCCGACGATCCGCGGACCGTGGCGGTCGCTGACCCAGCCCCAGCCGAAGGAGCCGACACCCATCGCCAGGAAGGCCACTGTCATCGACGCGGAGATGCCGGCGCGCGACCAGCCCGTCCCGCTGGCAATGGGATCGAGGAAGACGGCGAGGGAGAACAGTGACCCCATGCCGATACAGCCCATCAGCGCCCCGACGGCGACTATGACCCAGCCATAGTGTCGTTCCATTCGCGTTTCCTCCGCCGGACCCGTGCCGGGCGGCACCGAGACTTGCTTCAAGCCGCATCGTCCCAGATCGTGGCCGTGACGCAAGCGGCAGTATCGCATAAGAACAGCGCATCGGCTGTGGGCCACGGTACGGCTGCGGGTAGTACTCCTGTGCCCCGCCCTTCGCCTACTTGCCAGCCTCGTGACACTGACGCGCCGCCTATCCTCACTAGTCCCTCGCAGAACCGGTCCAGCTGCCAAAGGTCCGGATTCCGCCAATGGCAGCGATTATGGCCGTAGCGGTTGGCCTTTTGTTCGAGCTACGGTCCGCGCCACCGTCATGTGCGTCCAGGTGCTGCTGCCCCGCGGCGTCAGTATCCCCCATTCGGGGAGCGCTCGCGCAACTGGCGCCTGCCAGATGACGGCTTCAGCGTGCAGCCGCTACACTGTGGTGAACAGTGGTACGGCCCGTAATACGGTCGGGTGCGCCCACTGGTCGGAGGCTTCCCATGATGCGGTTCAACCACGTCGCCAACCGGATCGACGGCCGGCACTTCGACACGGTGGCAGCCATGCTCACCGAGAAGCTCGGCTTTGTGCAACTGCGCCGCACCGAGCGTTCGGCCTGGTTCCGCCAGCCCGGGGCGTACGTCGATCTGCAACTCAGCCGCAGTGACACCTCTCACCGCGACGCCGACAAGCTGCGCTCGCAGGTGTCGTTCCTGAGCGAGACCCCTCGCGCGGCCCTGGAAGACCTCGCGGCCTGGGCGCAGACGCGTGGGTTGGAGGCGTCGGTGGGCAGCTACTCGGAGCGAGAGTTCTACCTTGATGCACCAGAGGCTTTCGTCGACTTCGTCATCGAGGCCATGACGCCCGACCTCGCGGACTACGACGCCGAGGGCAAGCAATAGGCACTGACAGCCTGCCAAGCGTGTTTTGCCTGAGTCTGCTCTGCCTATGCGCGACCAGGCGAGCTTGCCGTTGCCATCGGAGCTGAAGGGCGGGATGCCAGGCTGATCCGTGCCGAGCCACCTGGCGACGATGCGTAGCAGTCTGGAATGTCAGGCGATCCGTGACGCGGTATCCGAGTTGGCTTGCGGAACCCCCCTCGCCAGCACGCGCGAAATCGTCGTGTGGGTCCACGCGCCGCCGCCCCGCGGGGATGGCACACTGAGATCAGTCAGCGCCCTTGCCAACGCCGCGTGGGCGACGACATCTTTGGCCCGCACCCTCTACACCTCCAGCACCAAGCGGTGCGCCACCCACGCCGCCACCTCCCGCCGCGCCAGAGCCGCGGCACGCCAGCTTGACACTGTCGCCGGCATAAAGTCCCGTGATCCACAAAAGTGCAGCGGGCAACACACTGGCTTAAATACGGGAGAACGGCATGGATTGCTGTAGTGGTTGTCGCTGCGCTGCCCATGGAGTTCTCCGGCGTCAACTGATGTGGGGTTCTGCATTCGCTTCGCTGGGTGCGATGCTCGGCGGCGGCTTGGGACCGAAAGGCTCGACTGCCGCTGCGCAGACCGCTGAAGAGACCTCGGCTGCGCTTGATGTCTTGAGGAAGTCCATCTCGGTCGACGTCCATACGCATGGCGGGACAACCGGGATTACATCCAATGCGCCGCCGAATGATGACCTGGCAAAGGGCATGCGTGCGGGATCGCTGGCGATCGTCTGTCTTGCCGATGTTCCGGACGGGCCGATCCTCGGCGTGAACGCGGCCGGTGTGGCGGGTGCGACGCGCACGCCAGAGCCCGGCTTTCTCAACACGTATCATCTTGGCCGTCTTGACTGGATCGATGAGATGGTGGCCAACCACGGTCTGCGCCGCTCGTTGACCGCAGCCGATCTTGTGAGCGCGCACGCCGCCGGGCAGCCCTCGATCGTGCAGGATGTGGAAGGGCTCGATTTCCTCGAAGGCAAGCTGGAGCGTCTTGAGCAGGCACATCTGCGCGGAGTGCGGCATCTTCAGCTCGTGCACTATACGCCCAACGACATTGGCGACTACCAGACCGGCGTCGTCACGCATAACGGGCTTACCTCATTCGGCGCCGAGGTAATCCGAGACATTCAACGCCTCGGCTTTGTCTGCGACGTCGCCCATGCGACCGAGGCCACCGTGAAGGCGGCTGTCAACGTCGCAACGAAGCCCCTGCTCTTATCGCACACGGCGATCGCTGGCTCCCGAGCGATGGGGCCGACGCCGCTTGCACCGCGGCAGGTTACCCCCGACCACGCCCGGGCGGTCGCCGAGACGGGCGGCGCCGTCGGGATTTGGCACTTCTTCCCAAGCCTGGAGCGATACGTCGACGGTATCAAGGAGATGGTTGACGTCGTCGGAGTAGACCATGTTTGCGTCGGTACCGACCAGCAGGTGACTCCCGGCATCCTTCAAGATTACTCGAAGTGGGTGCTGCTTATTGCCGCCATGCTGCGCGGCGGCTTCAAGCCCGACGAGGCCGGAAAGATCGCCGGCGACAACTACTTGCGAATATTCCGCGCTGCCGTCGGCTGATCTAGCCGGTCTATCCTATTCTAGGCCAACGTCTTGATTTTGGCACTTGGCAACGTCCGCTTTCACCATTGGAAAAGAGGCTGTCAAGTGACCGACAAGGGCGCGCAGCCGTCCTGCAGCTCGTGGCGGGAACGGGCCGGGAGCGGAATGGCAGCTTCGGAGTAAGGGGTACGGGAAACCGGACTTACGTGGCCGAGAGGCGGACGGCAGGTTCCGGCCCAACCACGCTATTTGCTCCAACTTGCCTGATGGCCGAAAGCCGACATCCCGATCCCGGCGCGATCGCCGTCTGTCATTCGGCTTTGCCATTGGAGGAGCGACGGGCATAGGGCGACCCGTCCCGCCTGGTGTGGCCTCCGGGCTGTCGTCGATGATCATCATGTCGATGTCAGAGTAGTAGCAACCGTCGCCGGGAAGCCGCGTGCCGACCTCGAGGATCAGGGCTTCCGACGTGCTGCGGTTCTGTAGGTGATGCCCGTCGGGGGGTGCCTGCCTTGAAGCCTGCGGCGTCGCCCGCGCGCAGCGTTTCCTCGCCGGCACCTGTGATCAGAACGACCTCCTCGCTGACGACGTAGACGAACTCGTCGCTTGCGATCTGCCAGTGTCGCTGGCTTGACCAGGTTCCGGGCGGGAGGCGGAGGAGGTTGACGCCGAACTGGCTCAGACCCGCGGCGTCGCCGAGGCGCTTCCGCTCGCGGTCGCAACAGGGGGCATCGAAGGGCGGTGGGTAATCGCTGCCGCGGTCGACGTCGATGATGGCAAGGTCGAGTTTTCGGTTCATAGGATCAGCTCACCATCTGCTCAAACAGCACGCTAGGGCACCCGGAATTGCGTTGCAGCAAGCTGTCTCTGCAAAGGCGGCGTCCATGCCTTCCTCTCGACTCGGAAGGGCCGGTTTGGACTCCAGCACGCCCACAAGCGGACTGGCTGCCTCCCACCCATTCGGCCAGCTATGACCCCGAACGCCGTGTCCGCTTCCTGGAAGCTCCCACGGGTGCCTAAACGACCGAGATCGGCGCAAATCAGACCTAATCAGGAAGCTTCCTAGGCAGCTCATGAGGAAGGCCGATGGGCTGTGAGGAACGTCCGGATGTGGCGAACCGCCAGCGGGATCAGGTTCGGCGGATCTTTCCACGGATACAAGCTGACCTGAGCATTCGGCGCGAGCTGCGCGGCCTCCATCGCCACGGCGTATGGGTGGGCTGGGACGTCATCGGGCAATACGAGGATCGGGGTCGCGCAACTGCGCACGAAATCTCGTGTCACCGTAAACACAAAGTCGGGGTTCGAGCGGTACATCTTCGTCAGAAAGGCGTCGACCATCGGCGGCGTCACATCGGGTCGTTGCTCGCACAGCGCCGGTCCCCATCCGGTCATGTTGTTGTTGTAGAACAGGTCACGCAGCTCCGGACGAGATCCACTTGGCTGAACCAGCACACCGGCCGGGATGCGGCCCGGCGCCCGACGCAACAAATTCCAGATGAAGGGGCCGCCGATGCAAAAGCCCATCACCAGGAACTCTTTGATCCCAAGGTGATCCATCAGCCCGAGTTGATCGTCGGCGTAGGCGTCCCATGGGCGGTCTATCTCCAAAGGACCGGATGACTGGCCGGCGTTGGCGTTGCGCAGGTCCATCGCGATGCAGCGATACTCGTTCTCGAACGCCGTGATGGGATTAAACGGAGCGCCGCCCGTGAAGAAGGACATGGTTGCGTTCAAGCCACCGCCGGGTAGGAGCAACAGCGGGAAACCAGAACCGGCTTCGGTATAATGGATGCGGACGTCGCCTCGTTCGTAGAATGGCATTCGGACGTCCCCCTTACGATCGGCGATGTTCTTGCCTGTCGCCAAGCATGCGTCTGGCCGCACGCATTGTCGATGAAGACCAGCATCCGCCGATTGAGGAAACTCACACGACGAGGGATGGGATCATGGTAAAGACGAGAGCCGCTGCGTCTGCGCAAGGACGAAAGAGCAGGCGCAACGCTCTACAGGGTGGTGATCGTGCTAGTCGTTGGTGGCTTAATCTCCTGCTTGGCATGAAAGCTTTACTGCCGAGGCAACGGGTTAAACCAGAGGCTCAGTGGTATGAGCGGCCAAAGACTTCGCCCTTGATCCAGCAGTTCGGCAAAGCTACCGACGTCGGGAGCAAGCGATGTCTGCTGGCAGTCCTTTGTCCCTCGGAAGCCGATCATCAGCTTTCGGGCCAATCACGCCGATGCGGGTCATTGGAACGCCTCTAATTCCTGCCAAAAGGCAGTTTTGCGGCCATGGGCTGCCTGGAGCGTGTGCTTATAGGCTTCGTGATCCGGTGCACCCTGGAAGTCGGACAAACGCCGCGCAAGGCTTGCACATTCGTAAAAGTGGCGTGCGGCATGCTTGTAACGTGATGAGCGTGCCGCGCCGAGCGTGAAGTCGATCATGGCGCGGCGCAGGAGCGTGGCGGCGAGAGGATGCTTGTCCTCGAGCATGTCGGCGGCGGGACTCAGTAGCTCGTAAAGGTTGCCGTTCAGCTCTTGCGTCCGGTTGAGCACGAGTTGGTTCGCCCGCAGCAGGTCCGGCCAACTGACGAGGAAAGCCAAGGCTTGGTGGACATCGCCATAGGCGAGAGCATGCGCCAAGGCGCGTTGCTCCGCGTCGAAGTCCTCGAAGTCGGGCAGCTTGCGCAGATAGGCGCGTAAGTGAGGTGCATTGAGTGTCGTGACGAAGTGCTTCCATCGAAACGCTTGCGCTTCCTCGGAACGGCCAAGTGCCTCAAGCGTGTCGACGCGCGCCTGCTCCCATTCGATTGGGATCCAGTGGCGCCCGCTAGCCTCGACGGTCTTGAGCGCATCCCACGCCTCCTGCGGCCGGCCTGCTTCGAGCAGGCGCCGTGCGATGCCGGCAGCGACTGTGGGCGCATTGCGCGAGGCGGGGTCGAGCTGCGCGATGTAGCTGTCGACATCGCCCAGGGCGTCGGCAATCTGCTGGAGGACAAAGGTCGCGGTGCGCCGACGATGCCTGGCTTCGATCTCGTCGGCATGGATCTTTCCTGAGCCGCTCCACGCAACCACCCGCCTCTCGCGCTCGGGAGGTATCACGATCGGCTCCGCGTGCCATGCCTCCATCCGTTCCTTGAGCACGCTAAGTCCCGGCACACCTAACTGCGGCGCGAGGACAGTGACCAGCTCCTCCCATACACCGTAGCCGTCCGTGCGCAGCGCCTCGAAGGCGCGCTCGGCAAGAGCTGCGGCCTCCAGTCTGGCGGCTTGCGCCAGAAGCCCGAGGTCACGGACCGCATCGTGGAAAATCGCCACAAGCCGACCGCTGCCGTCGTCGCTGCGCGCGAGGACAGACTCCGCGCAGCTAACCAACCGCCAGATCAGCTCGAAGGCTTCGTACGGATCGGTCGGTGCGACGAGATCGCCGATCGCGCGGCAATGCGCCTCCAGCTCGGTCGCGAGCGGCTTGACCTTCTGCCATTCGATGAAGCCCTTGGCCCTCGCAATGCTCGTTAATCGCTTCGTCACCTCGCGCGCTACTTCTGCCGACCCGCCGCTTCCCGCGAGTGCCAGCCGCAGCCGGCGTTTGGCGGTGGCGTCACCAGCACTGATCTCAAGGAGTAGCTCCGCCAGACGTGCCGCGCCGAGCGCCTGGAGGTTCGCCGCGTTTAGCGCCTTACCGGATGCCATGGCGCCTTGTGAAGCTATAGAACGACAGTTTCAACGGTGCCGCCGGAGACGTAAGCGGGACATGCGGCGCACACGGCCGTTTATCCCACCTAATCTCCGGAACTGGACAGTTTAGATTTAGTCCCAGCTCGCTCTCGGGTGATCCCTGGGGACCTGTCTTTCGGGGGTTTGCCTTCAGCGGCAATGCCAATATTCCTAATCCGCCGCAGCTTGGATCGGAACTCCAACGGCCGGCATACAGGTGCGATGTCCACGGGGCGCAGCGATAGCCGGACTGTGATGGCAAGCAACCGCCGTCTTTGTCTTACCTTGCGCTTTGGGACCGAGGAACCACGGAGCTGAGACAGGCCAGCGCTGATATTGCGACGCCGCCACCGGAAACGCTGTCGGGCCTGGTCGAGCGCGTGACCTACCACAACGCCGAGAACGGCTTCTGCGTGCTGCGGGTCAAGGCGCGTGGGCAACGCGACCTGGTGGCCGTGGTCGGGCACGCGGCCGCGATCAACGCGGGCGAGTTCATCAGCGCCACGGGTACGTGGGCCACCGACCGCGAGCACGGGCTGCAGTTCAAGGCGACGCAGGTCACCACCACGCAGCCGACCACGCGCGAGGGGATCGAGAAATATCTCGGCTCGGGCATGATCCGCGGCATCGGTCCCACTTACGCCCGTGCCTTGGTGCGCGCCTTCGGCGAAGCGGTGTTCGACCTCATCGAGCAGGAGCCGGCGCGGCTGCGCGAGGTCACCGGCATCGGCGCCAAGCGGGCGCAGCGCATCGTCGCCGGCTGGGCCGACCAGAAGGCGATCCGCGAGATCATGCTGTTCCTGCACGCCAACGGCGTCGGCACCTCGCGCGCCGTGCGCATCTTCAAGACCTATGGCCAGGACGCGATCGCGCGGATCACCGAGAACCCCTACTGCCTGGCGCGCGACATACGCGGCATCGGCTTTCGCACCGCGGACCTCGTGGCGGCCAAGCTCGGCATCGACAAGACGGCGATGATCCGCCTGCGCGCCGGGCTGTCTTTTGGCTTGGCCGAGGCGACGGGGCAAGGCCATTGCGGCCTGCCGGTGGCCGAGCTGACCCGCAGCACGGCCGAGCTCATCGAGGTGGAAGCAGGGTTGATCGAGACGGCGCTCGCGTTGGAGCTGCGCGACGGCGAACTCATCGCCGATAGCGTGGACGGCGAGGCCTGCGTATTCCTGGCCGGGCTTTACCGTTCGGAGCAGGGGATCGCCGCACGGCTGCGCCGGCTGTCCGAAGGCCGTCCGCCGTGGCCCGCAATCGACGCGGTGCGGGCAATCCCGTGGGTGGAGAACAAGACAAGGCTGGCCCTGGCGCCAAGCCAGGTTGCGGCGCTGCGTTTGGCGGTAGACACCAAGGCGCTGGTGATCACCGGCGGCCCTGGCGTGGGCAAAACCACGCTGGTCAACTCAATCCTGAAAGTGCTCGCCGCCAAGGGCGTCGCTGTGGCGCTGTGCGCCCCCACCGGTCGGGCTGCCAAGCGCCTGACGGAAAGCACCGGCCTGGAGGCCCGCACCATCCACCGCCTGCTCGAGGCTGACCCGAAGACCGGCGGGTTCAAGCGCGGTGAGGCGCACCCGCTCGACTGCGGGCTGCTGGTGGTGGACGAGTGCAGCATGGTGGACGTGCCGCTGATGCGCGCCCTGCTGCAGGCGCTGCCGGACCGCGCGGCGCTGCTGCTGG
>JANXRT010000317.1 GCA_025356735.1 Acetobacteraceae bacterium
GCCGCGATGAAGTCGGTCACCAAGCTGGCCGAGCCGCTGAACGTTCCCGCCGAACTGGTCAACATCTTCCGCCGCGCCTTCACCCAGCTTCGCAACGGCCGCGGCGGGCCCGTGCTGGTCGAGATCCCGACCGACATCTGGAACGAGGAAGTTCCCGAGCCGCTCGACTACACGCCGGTGATCGTCACCCGGTCCGGTCCTGACCCCGAGCACGTTCGCCAGGCGGCGGCGGCGCTGGCAAACGCGAAACGGCCCGTGATCTATGCCGGCCAAGGCGTGCACTATGCGATGGCCTGGCCACAGCTCAAGCGCCTGGCGCTGCTGCTGGCCGCACCCGTCACCAGCAGCCTGGGCGGCAAAAGCGCTTTCGACGAGACCCATCCGCTGTCGCTCGGCTCCGGCGGCAACGCCATTCCAAAACCGGTGCGACACTTCCTTGACCATTCCGACGTCATCCTCGGCATTGGCTGCTCGTTCACCGAGACCAACTTCGGCGTCTCGATGCCGAAGGGAAAGACGATCATCCACGCGACGCTCGACAGCGCGCACCTCAACAAGGACGTGCGCGCCACCATCGGGCTGATCGGCGACGCCGCGCTGACCCTCGACGCCCTGCTCGTCGAGCTGGAGAAAACCATCCGAAGCCCGCGCGACATGGCGCCCGTGGCGGCCGAGATCGCGGAAATCAAGAAGCCGTGGATGGACCAATGGCTGCCGCTGCTGACCTCCGACGAGAGCCCGTTGAACCCCTACCGCGTGATCTGGGAGCTGCTGCACGCGGTCGACCTCGACAATACCGTCGTCACCCACGACGCCGGTAGCCCGCGCGACCAGGTGACGCCGTTCTGGACCTCGACCACGCCGCTTTCCTATATCGGCTGGGGCAAGACGACGCAGCTCGGCTACGGGCTCGGCCTCGCCATGGGCGCCAAGCTGCACAGCCCGGACAAGCTCTGCATCAACATCTGGGGCGATGCGGCAATCGGTTTCACGGGTATGGACTTCGAGACCTGCGTGCGCGAACGGATACCCATCCTGTCAATCCTGCTCAACAACTTCTCGATGGCCATCGAGTTGAAGGTGATGCCGATCTCGACCGAAAAATACCGTTCGACCGACATCTCCGGCGACTACGCGGCTATGGCGCGGGCATTCGGCGGCTATGGCGAGCGGGTGACCGAGGTTTCGGAGATCAAGGCAGCGATCCAGCGCGGGATTGCCAAGACGAAAGAGGGCGTGCCGGTGTTGCTGGAGTTCATCACCAGCAAGGAGACGCGGGTATCGAAGCTTTGAAGGAAGCCTGGGGCTCTGCCCCAAACCCCGCCGGGGGAGCGCCCCGGAGCGCATCCATTTAGATGGCAAACGTCACTATCTCCAACGTGCGAAAAGCCTTTGGCTCGACCGAGGTTCTGCACGGCGTCAGCGTCGATATCGATGACGGCGAGTTCGTCATCCTCGTCGGTCCCTCCGGCTGCGGCAAATCGACCCTGCTGCGGATGATCGCCGGCCTGGAGAACATCAATTCCGGCGACATCGCGATAGACGGCCGCGTCGTCAACAACGTCGCACCGAAAGAGCGTGACATCGCCATGGTGTTCCAGAACTACGCGCTGTACCCGCACATGACGGTGCGCGACAACATGGCGTTCTCGCTGCTGATGGCGAAAGCACCACAGGCGGTGATCGACCAGGCGGTCAACCGCGCGGCGCAGATTCTCGGCCTGTCCGACCTGCTGCACCGGTTTCCGCGCCAGCTATCCGGCGGCCAAAGGCAGCGCGTGGCGATGGGGCGCGCCATCGTGCGCTCGCCGCGCGTGTTCCTGTTCGACGAGCCGCTGTCCAACCTCGACGCCAAGCTGCGGGTGCAGATGCGGGCCGAGATCAAGGAGCTGCACCAGCGCCTCAACACCACCATCGTCTATGTCACGCACGACCAGATCGAGGCGATGACCATGGCCGATAAGATCGTGGTGATGAACGGCGGCAACGTCGAGCAGATCGGCGCGCCGCTGGAGCTGTACGACCGGCCGGTCAATTTGTTCGTCGCCGGCTTCATCGGCTCGCCGGCGATGAACTTCCTGCGCGGCCGGGTTGGCAACGGCGTGTTCACGACCGATGACGGAATGTCGATGCCGGCGCCGCTGCATGGCGTCGATGGGCCGGCGGTGTACGGCGTCCGGCCGGAGCACTTTTCATTGTGCGCCAACGGC
>JANXRT010000326.1 GCA_025356735.1 Acetobacteraceae bacterium
ATCTTGGCAATTGTCGGGTTGACCGCAGACGGGTAGCCAACCGCGGTCAACGTATCCGACACGGTCTTCGAGAACACCGCCGACTGGCCTTTGAAATCGCCTGACTTGGCGCCATCGAACGAAGGCACTGTCTTGTCGCCGATGCGGATCGACGCGACGGTTCCCGCCGGCGCCGATTGTGTCGTGTAAGCCACCGATGCCCTTGCCAACGCCGCCTTGGCCAAATCGCAGCTGTTGGTCAAAGTGGCGATTTTGCCGGTCGGATTAAACTGGAACGAGCAATCCTCCGGGTCGGCGGTGATCACGACCGACACATTCTGCTGCGCCGCGTACAGGGCCGGATTGGCTTGGGCGGTGATCATCCGAAAGATCGGAAAATAGAGCAGCGCGGCGATCAGGCAGCCGCCAAGGATGATCGGTTTGCGCCCAACCTTGTCCGACAACCAGCCGAACAACACGAAACCGCCGGCGCCGAGCGCCAGCGACCAGGCAATCAGCAAATTGGTGGTGTAGGGATCGACCTTGAGAATCGCGCCCAGGAAGAACAACGCGTAAAACTGCCCGGTGTACCAGACCACCGCCTGACCGGCGACCAGCCCGAACAGCGCCAGGATGGCAATCTTGGCGTTCTTCCACTGGCCGAAGGCCTCGGTCAGCGGTGCCTTGGAGTCCGTTCCGTCTTCCTTCATGCGCAGGAAGGCCGGGCTTTCATTCAGCTGAAGCCGGATCCATACGGATATGCCGAGCAGCAGAACCGACACTAGGAACGGCACGCGCCAGCCCCAAACCTCGAACTCGGCGCCAAGCGCGGCGCGGGTAAAGACGATGACCAGCAGCGAGAGGAACAGGCCGGCCGTCGCCGTGACCTGGATCCAGCTGGTGTAGAAGCCACGCCTGCCCTGCGGCGCATGCTCGGCGACGTAGGTCGCGGCCCCGCCGTATTCGCCGCCGATCGCCAGGCCTTGCAGCAGGCGCAGGATGATGAGGATGATCGGCGCCGCGATCCCGATCTGCTCGGAAGTCGGCATCAGCCCGACCACGAAGGTCGAGGCGCCCATGATCGCGATGGTCACCAGGAAGGTGTATTTGCGTCCGACCAGATCGCCCAGCCGGCCGAACACCAGCGCGCCGAACGGGCGCACCAGGAACCCAGCGGCGAAAGCCAGCAGGGCGAAGATGTTGCGGGTGCCTTCGGGGAACTGGGAGAAGAACTTGGCGCCGATGATGGTGGCGAGGGACCCGTACAGATAGAAGTCGTACCACTCGAACATGGTCCCGAGCGACGAGGCCAGGATGACCTTGCGCTCCTCCGCCGTCATCGACCTGTCGGCCGCGCCGGAGCGCAGCACTGTCGCAGAAGCCATTCGTTAACCCCCCCTGTCGAATCTCCGCCTGGCTGACCAACCAGTGCGAGCTTCGGGATCATGCCATGCCACAACTTCCAGAAATGGACAAATAATTATCTTCTGCCGCAACAACGCCGCTTTTGCGCCCTGCCGATGCCGCCGCATCCGAATGACATCCGTCCCTCCACGGGCATCCGCCAACCGTTGGATGAAATTGGCCGATCCGGGCGCGCTCTCTCCGGTTCGGTCATCATTGCAACACTTTCCGATGCTCCACTGTGTTCTGGAGAGGAACCGAACCGATGATCCCCAATGGTTTTCGCCGCATCGCCCTGGCCCACAGCCTGCTGCCGGACCATACGCACCTTCGGATGCCGTCGGCCTCCCCGGCAAACGACAGCCGCGCAGACGAAGGCCATGCCGACGACCTGCCCGGACAAGTCGCCGCGCAAGCCGCCAACGAGGCAATTCTATTTTCGGATGACAGACCCGCTTGATGTGCCGGCCTGCTTGACGTGCCGACCCCCTCGCCCGATCACTCCGCGTACCCATTTAAGGTTCTCCACGCGGAAGATGGTTTGATCGATGCCGGATACTGCTACTAAAGATATCTCGTTTACCCAGGCGCCGCCGTTGGGGTTCGGCTTTCGCTTCGCCGATCTTTCCGCGCGCGAGGGGTTGACCCGGCTGGACCGATGCTTCCTCGACAACCTGGCTATTGAGGATCCTGCCCTGCACCTGCGCCTGCTCGCCGCCCGCGCCGCGCCGGAGGCGGTTGCGGTGAAGGACGAGAGCGCGTTGGTAATCGAGATCGGCCGCCGGCTGGATCCTTTCGTCGCCGACCTGTTCGACATCCAGCCTGAAATCGAGGCGCTGGCCGGCCGGACAGCGGCGCTCAATGTCGTCCATGCCTGCAAGCGCCTTTTCGTGCAGCGCCAGGCGGTCCGCAAATACGCCGATCCCTCCGGCTTCGATGGAGAGGCGCTCGGCGCCGCGCTCGCCGTCGCGATCGGTGACAGCCTGACGGAAATGAGTTTCGCCCAGGCGGTCGCCGCCTGGGAAAAGGCCGAGGACGCCAAAAATCTCGACTTCGCGCTGCGCTACGCCGCCTGGGCGACGCTGACCGCCGCCGGCCGCGAGAAGCATGGCGGCGGTACGCTGTTCCATGTGCCGCGCCGCCCCGATTCCGCCCGGCTGGTTCCGGTCGAGACCGTGATCCGCGATGGCGTCACCATGCTGCGCCTGCCCGAGCACGACTGGCGCCCGCGCGAGGGATTTTCCCTGACCGATGACGGCATGGACGACCAGCACGCGCTGGACCAGGTCAATTACTGCATTCTCTGCCATGTCCAGGGCAAGGACAGCTGCTCGAAGGGTCTGAGGGACCGCAAGACCGGAGACTTCCAGAAATCCGCGTTTGGGGTGCCGCTCGCCGGCTGCCCGCTCGACGAGAAGATCAGCGAAATGCACACGCTGCGCGGCGAGGGCCTCGTGCTTGGCGCCTTCGCCACCATCGCCATCGACAACCCGATGATGGCCGCCACCGGCCACCGCATCTGCAACGACTGCATGAAGGCCTGCATCTACCAGAAGCAGGAGCCGGTCGATATTCCGCAGACCGAGACCTCGGTGCTGAAGGATGTGCTGGCGTTGCCCTGGGGCGTCGAAATCTATTCCCTGCTCACTCGCTGGAATCCCGCCAACATCCATCGCCCGCTGCCGCGCCCCGATACCGGCCGCAAGGTGCTGATCGTCGGCCTGGGCCCGGCCGGCTTTACCCTGGCGCATCACCTGTTGAACGACGGCCACACCGTCGTCGCCGTCGACGGGCTGAAAATCGAGCCGATCGGCTTCGACCCGACCGCCCCGATCCGCGAAACATCGAAGTTGTACGAGAACCTGGACGATCGCGTGATGGCCGGCTTCGGCGGTGTCGCCGAGTACGGCATCACGGTGCGGTGGAACAAGAACTACCTGAAGATCATCCGGCTGCTGCTGGAACGCCGGCAGGAATTCGCCCATTTCGGCGGCGTGCGGTTTGGCGGTGGCGGCACGATCTCGATCGACGACGCCTGGAGCATGGGCTTCGACCATGTTGCCCTGTGCATGGGCGCCGGACGGCCAACCGTGCTCGACATCCCGAACGGCCTGGCGCGGGGCGTGCGCCAGGCGTCGGACTTCCTGATGGCGCTGCAACTCTCCGGCGCGGCCAAGCGCTCCTCAATCGCCAACCTTCAGCTCCGGCTGCCGGTCATCGTCATTGGCGGCGGCCTGACGGCGGTCGATACCGCGACCGAAAGCCTTGCCTACTACGTCCGCCAGGTCGAGAAGTTCGCCCACCGCTATTCGACGTTGGTCGCCGAGCGCGGCGCGGCGGCCGTGCGGGCGGCCTGGAACCCGGAAGAGGCCGAGATCGCCGACGAGTTCCTGGGCCATGCGCGCGCCATCGCCGCCGAGCGCGCCACCGCCGCGACCGAAAGCCGTCCCGCCCGCCTTACCCATCTGCTCGACCAATGGGGTGGCGCCACCGTCGCCTACCGCCGCCGGTTGATCGACGCGCCGTCCTACACGCTAAACCACGAGGAGGTGGAGAAGGCGCTACAGGAGGGCGTGCGCTTCGCCGAGGGTCTGACCCCCAAGGCGGTCGAGATCGACGGCTTCGGCCATGCAAGCGCCTTGCGCTTCAGCCACGCCGACGGCACCGAGATTGTCCTGCCAGCCCGCGCCATCGTGGTCGCCGCGGGCACCCAGCCGAACACCGTGCTGGCGCGCGAAGACCACCGCATTGAGCTCGACGGCAAGTATTTCCAGGCCATCGACGAGAACGGCCGCAAGGTCACGCCGGCCCGCGCGACCTCGAAGCCGGACCTGGCCCAGGTGCTGATGCACCGTGATGCCGGCGGCCGGTTCATCAGCTTCTTCGGCGACCTGCATCCGAGCTTCTTCGGCAACGTGGTCAAGGCCATGGGCGGCGCCAAGCGCGGCTACCCGATCGTCAGCCGGGCGCTGGCCGCCATTTCCCCATCTTCAATCACTGGCGCCGAGCTGATCGCGCGTTGCCGCACCGACCTCGTGCCCATCGTGCATCAGGTCAACCGGCTGACGCCGACCATTCTCGAGGTCGTGCTGCACGCGCCGGCCGCCGCCCGCGCCTTCAGGCCCGGCCAGTTCTACCGGCTGCAGAACTTCGAGATGCTGGCGCCGCGAGTGTCCGACCCGGGCGGCGACACCCTGCTCGCCATGGAGGGCCTCGCCATGACCGGCGCCTGGACCGATCCGGAGCGTGGCCTGGTCGCGGTTATCGTGCTCGAGATGGGCGGCAGCTCGGACATCCCCGCCATCCTGCGTCCGGGTGAACCTGTCGTGCTGATGGGGCCGACAGGCACGGCGACGGAAATTCACCCGAACACCACCGTTGCCCTGGTCGGCGGCGGCCTCGGCAACGCGGTGCTGTTCAGCATCGGCGCCGCAACCCGCGCCGCCGGCTCCCGCGTGATCTACTTCGCCGGCTACAAGGCGTTGCGCGACCGCTACAACGTCGAGAAGATCGAGCAGGCCGCCGACACCATCGTCTGGTGCTGCGACGAGGCGCCCGGGTTTGCAGTCAACCCGAGCCGCCCGCAGGACCGCAGCTTCACGGGCAACATCGTGCAGGCGATGGCGGCCTACGGCTCCGGCGCGCTCGGTGTCCAGGGAACGCCGCTCGCCGACGCCGAGCACCTGATCGCGATTGGCTCGGACCGGATGATGGCGGCGGTGGGCGCGGCCCGCCACACGATCCTGGCGCCGTTTCTGAAGCCGGGCCACAGCGCCATCGGCTCGATCAACTCGCCGATGCAGTGCATGATCAAGGAGGTCTGCGCCCAGTGCCTGCAACCGCAGATCGACCCGGTCACCGGCGCGCGCAGCGTCGTCTTCAGCTGCTTCAACCAGGACCAGGCTCTGGACCGGGTGGATTTCACGGCGCTTAACGAGCGCCTGCGGCAGAATGGGGTGCAGGAGAAGCTGACCACGCAGTGGGTGGATCGCATGTTGCGGCGGCTGGACGCGCGGCCGATCGCCGCAGAATGAAGGAAGCAGCATGGGGCTCTGCCCAAACCCCGCCGGGGTAGCGCCCCGGGGCGCGTCCGTTAAGTAGGGGGTTCGAAGGGGCGACGGCCCTGTTGCTGCTATGGCTTTCTGCCTACGGCGTTGGGGGGCTGCGCGCAGCCCCCCTTCTTCTCACTTCGCTTTTTCGGCCGGCATGTCATGGCCCATCGCCGGCTTCATCGCACCGGACTTCGTCGCACCATGCATCATCGGCTTGCCGTGCGTCATCATGTTGCCGCTCACCAGCTGGCCGCGAATTTCACCGCCTGGATTGGCCGCCGTATGGACGTTCGCGTAGAATTGGCCAGCCATCAGTTGCTTGATCTGCTCGTCGGTCAGCGTCGCCGTGCCGTGCATTGGGCTTGTGGTGGGGGACGCGAACGGCACCACGACCGCCGCGTTGGCGCCGGGCGCTGCCGGACCATGGAAATGCGCGGCCGTCGCCGGGCCGGAAAGCCCGTCGAAGGTCACGGTGTAGGTCAGCATCTTGGTCTTGGTGTCGAGTGTGGCCAGGACGTCGCCATTGCCCGAGCTCGTTTTCGGCGGCACCTCGGCAGCGCCGGATAGCGTACCATGGAAGTTGACGTTAGTGGCCGAAGCGGGGGCGGCGAACGCGGGTGCCGCGAACAACGGCACCAGGGCAGCGGCGGCGAAAGCAAGCAGGGATCTGCGGAACATCTAGTCCTCCATGAAGCGAAACCCCAACCTTTGCGTGGAGTTCTCGGTGATTGGCACATCAGCCTGGAGAATGGTGCACGTCTCGAAGGCGCAACGCCAGCCTCGACGTCAGCCGCCGGTTCACGTCAGCTTCACGGCGACATGGGCCCGGTAGGCCGATCGTTGGCACAGACGGTCATACCAGGACCGAAGATGGGGCTGTTCCGGCAGGTCGGCGCGCTCGAACGGCAGGTTGAGCCAACGGTGGCACATCGCGCCGACCGGAATGTCGCCCATCGAGAATGCGGGGCCGAGGACATGCTCCCGCCCGGCGAGGTGATCGTTCAGTCGCTGCCAGAGGGGTGCCGTCGCCAGGCGCGCCGCCTCCAGCATCGACAGGTCGCGCTGTGCCGCCGGTGTGCGCACCCAGCCCCAGAACAGGGTGGTCATGCCCGTTTGCAGGGTGGTCTGCTGCCAGTCCATCCACCGGTCGGCCTCGCCGCGCTCACTCGGATCGACTGGCCACAGCGAACCCGCGCCATGTTTCGCCGCGAGGTACCGCACCACGGCATGTGACTCCCACAGGACGTAGCCGTCATCGTCGATCGTCGGCACCAGCCCGTTCGGGTTCATCGCCTGGTACCACGGCTGGTCGTTGCCGCCGAACGCGCCGCCAACATCGACCTGTTCGAACCCCACTCCGCATTCGCTCGCCGCCCAAAGGACCTTCTGCACGTTGATCGAGTTGACGCGACCATAGATTTTCAGCATCCGGCAAATTCCTCGCGCGATGTCGCCGCCTAGCGGCGTGGGTGAGCGTTCCGCCCGCCAGAGAAGCGCCCCGAATGCCCATGATAGGACAAGGTTGCGGAACTTTTACAATTCTCGTCAGTTCTTCCGCCGCTGCCTTGTTACGGGCTGCGGCAGATCCGGGCGTTGAAGCCTGGTATCGCTAAAAGAAGGAAACCGGCATGCACAGACAGCTTCCAGGCATCGCTGCGGTTCTTTTCGCTGCCATGACGCTTCCGGCCATGGCACAGACGCCGCGCAATGAAACTGGTGCGCGCCCCGGCAATGAAATCGGCACCGGCAACTCCCTACCCCGTTCGAACCGCTCCAGCAACACCGTGCCGGGCGACACCCGTTCGGTGATCGCTCCGAACCTGCCCAACCCGTCCGTGGACGAGGACGCGACGTCGCGACAGTATCTTGTCGCCGCTCGCCAGGCCCTCAAGTCCGGCCAGACCGGCAAGGCCCAGCAATCGCTGGAGATGGCGGAAACACGGATGCTCGATCGCTCGACCGAGCAGGGCCAGACCCAGGATCCCAGCCAGAACCCCGGTGTTCAGCGCATCACCGACGCTCGCCACGCCTTGGGAACCGGCGATCGCCGGCAGGCGATGACCATCATCGACGGCCTGCTCACCCGATAGGGCGATGGTCCTGACATGTGCCTGATAACGACAAGACCTTTGATCCGACCCTGAATACTAACCGCTTGCCACGAGTGCGTCCGGACCCCTGCACTACGTCAACAGGGCGATGAAGCCCACACACAGGAGACAACAACATGTCGATCATCGGATGGCTGATCCTCGGTCTGGTAAGCGGCTTCATCGCCAGCAAGATCGTCAACAAGAGCGGCGAGGGAATGATCGTTGACATCATCCTCGGCATCGTCGGCGCGGTCGTCGGAGGCTTCCTGTTCGCCCAGTTCGGCGCCATGGGCGTGACCGGCTTCAATCTCTACAGCATGTTTGTCGCCGTCATCGGCGCTGTGGTCGTGCTGGTGATTTACCACGCGATCGCGGGTCGCCGAACCATCTGATCCTGCCACCAGGGCTGATGCGGCTTTCGTTCCCGGATCGGCCTGCCGTCTGATATTCCTGTGGGCCGGTGGTTGTGAAACCACCGGCCCTGCCACTATGTGGGCGGTGAACGGTCGGAATTGTCGATGGACGAAGGCTTGCACCAGGCGGCCGCCGCGCGGGGGATGCTGCCCTGGCGCGCCAGGCTTACCGACAGCGGAACCCGCGCCGCGCGCGTGTCCCATGGTCTGGCAAAGGGTGTCGGCGATCGTTTCTTCCACGATCGCTGCCTGACTGGCGCCAGCGCGCTGAGCTATGCCACCATCGTCTCGCTGGTTCCGCTGACCGCTATCGTGCTCGCGACCTTCTCGGGTTTTCCAATCTTCAGTGCGGCGCGCAGCCGCTTCCTGCGCATCCTCGTCGATAATTTCGCGCCCGACATCGGCGACGAGGCGGTGACCATGTTCACCGCCTTCGCGACCAACGCGGCGCAGACCACCGCGGTCGGGGTCGGCGCACTGATCGTCACCTCCATCCTGCTGCTGGCGACGATCGAGGAGCATCTGCACTACATCTTTCGCGTCACGGTGCCGCGCCCCTGGGGGCAGCGGGTGCTCGCCTACTGGACGATACTGACCCTGGGCCCGGTCCTGCTCGGCGTCGGCCTGTCGCTCTCGGGCAACATCGACGCCCTGATCCACGCGGCCGGCTTCAACAGCGAGACTGCGGGCCACATGGCGCAGGACTGGTCGGCGAGGTTTCCCAGGCTGATCCCGGTTGTGCTCGAGACCCTCGCGATCTTGCTGCTCTATCGCCTGATACCGAACTGCATCGTCGCCTGGCGTGCCTGCTTCATCGGCGGGCTGCTGGCGGCGGCACTGCTGGAATTGCTTAAGTTCGGCTTCGCCGTGTTCATCGAGCGCATGTCGACCTACAGCAAGGTTTATGGCGCGCTCGCCGGCATTCCGATCTTCCTGCTGTGGATGTACATATTCTGGAGCGCGGTGCTGCTGGGAGCCGAAATCGCCGCGTTCCTGAGCGACAGCTGGCGTTCCGAGCGTGAGAAAGCCGAAAACACCCAGACCGGCGGGTGACACGCGTCCGCCGTTTCACGGCATGGGTGCTTGGATCGCTTGCGGCTGTCATATTGTTGATGGCGGCCGCGGTGATTGCCGTGATGATGCTCGACCTTCGATCGATCGTCGAGCATCAAGCTGCCAGCCGGTCCGGACGTAGCGCCCACATCGGTGGCCTCTCCGTTCATTGGGCAAGCCCGATCGTGCTGCGCATCTCGGAATTCAGGCTCGGCAACACCGTCGGCGGGCAGGCGCCCGATTACGTCCGGTTCACCAGCCTCATGGTCGAGATCGAGCCATGGCCGCTGCTGCGCGGCGAACTCCGGCTGCGCCGCCTCGTTCTCGATCGGCCGGTCATCGCCCTTGAGCGTGACGGCAACCACATCGGCAACTGGAAGCTGCATCCCGGCGCCGATGCTGGACCGGAGCCGCCAAGGCGCGCCGAACTGCCTTACATGGCCGATCTTGCTCTGCGTGACGGCGAGATCACTTATCGCACCAGCAACGGCGCCATTCTGCACATCCGGCTGAAAGATATGCGGCTGACAGCCCCTGCCGTCGATGCGCCGGCTACCATCGTCGCCGACGGCAGCTACAACGATGTGGCACTGCGCATGGACCTTCGCACCCAGCCCTACGCGGTGCTCTGGCAAACGTCCGTGCCATTCGGCTTTAGCCTGGAAATTCGGACTGCCGACACCGAACTCGCCTTCCACGGCACCGCGACGGCACCATTGGACTTCGACGGGCTGGATGGCGAACTCAGGATTGTGTCCGCCCGGCTGGATGACTGGATGTCGATCTTCGGTGCGCCCGATGCGATCCCGATCCGGATCCGGCTTGGCGGCAAATTCGAAAAGAACGCCGACCATTGGCGCCTGCCACAAGCCGCCGGCCAGTTTGCCGGCTCGGATTTCTCCGGGCTGCTGGCGCTGGACGAAGGCGCCTCCGGCAACCCGGATCATTTCACCTTCAGGCTCGGCTTCGCGCCGATGGATATTCGCCATCTGGTAGAGCTTGCGACGGCACCGCCCGGCACGACGACGCGGCCCACCTACCTCCATGTGGAGGAGCATCCGGGCGAAACATACGATGTCCATATCGACGCACGGCAGGCGCGGTACGGCGACATCAGGCTGGGCGACCTGCGTCTGGCCGCGGCGCTCGCGCCGGCGAGGCTGACCGTTTCCGAACTGGCGATGCGCGTCGCCGGCGGTGAGTTTCGGGCCACCGCCTCGGCGGTTCCCGCGGGCCGCGGCAGTCGCACCGTGCTCGATGCCTCGCTTGCCGGCGCCGACGCATCGGCGTTGCTCGGCCTGGTGGGCAGCGACGCCGCCACCCTGTCCGGCCGCCTCGAAGCCGCGGCCACGATTGCGATGACCGGCGACACCGTGGACGACGCGTTGCGCGCCAGCAACGGCCAGGTTGTGGTCGGGATCACCCAGGGCCGCATCTCGCGCAGCCTGGTCGAGCAGGCGTCGATCAATCTCGGGCAGTTATTCGGCGGCGGCTCGGGCTCGACCGCGCTCGTGTGCCTGCTCGGCGTCGCCAGCCTCCGCGATGGCCTGCTGTCCGTGGCGCCGGTGCGGCTGCGCACCCCGGACGGCAACCTGTTCGCCGGCGGCACGCTCGACCTGCTCAACCGCCGTATCGATCTGGAGGTCAAGGGCGAGGCCAAATCGACCGGGTTCTGGGCGCTCGACCTACCGGTGCGGATCAGCGGCAAGCTGGCAAACCCGCAGACAGGCCTCTCGCGGTCCTTCAGCGAAGCCGGCATGGCGGCACGGGCGAGCGTCAACCTGTCCCGGCTTACCCCCGCCTTGCGCCGCGTGGTCAACGTCAACCGGTGCTTCGACCGTCAGCCGTGATCGCCGAGTGCGGCGAGGTTGGCGGCCACGGTCAGCGTGTTCGGATGGTCGGCCCCGAGCCTGCGCAGGAAGATGTCGTGCGCGCACAGATAGGCGCCGCGCGCCTCCGGAAAATCGTCGAACAGCCGCAGCACGTTGCCGAGGTTGCTGGCTCGGACTGCGACGCTCACGTGATCGTCGCCGAACGCCATCGTGTCGATGCGGAAGGCGCGCTGGAACGCCGCCAGCGCGCCGACCGCGTCTCCCATATCCAGCAGCACAGTGCCGAGGTTGTTGACGTAGCGCGCAACCAGCGGATGGTCGCCGCCGGCACGCGCCTCGGCGATCGCCAGCGCGGCTTCGAACGCGGCGCGTGCGGGCTGCAGGTCGAACCGATCACGCCGCACCAGCCCGAGATGGTTCCAGTCCCGCGCCACGCTGGAATGCTCGGTTCCCAGCACCTGACGGTCAACTTCCAGCGCCCGATCAAAAAGGGTCAGCGCGCCTTGAAGATCGCCTAATCGGTGGTGGTGCAGACCCATCAGGCTGGCGAGATCGCCCTCCACCGAAAAATCCGTCGACACGCCGGACCACAGGCTGACCACGGCAATCTCGGCAGCACTTTCCCGCTCGTTTGCGCTGACGGCATGCAACCCGGCCAGGTAGTTACCGACCTGTCCCCCAACGAACGAAGGGGAGGCGAAATATCGTCCCGCCACCTCGATGATCGCCGAAAATTCCCCGAACGCCGCCGCCAGATCGCGGG
>JANXRT010000329.1 GCA_025356735.1 Acetobacteraceae bacterium
ACCGCGATCTGCTCAACGCCGAGCTGACCAAGGTCGAAAAGCCGGCCGGCATTGCCAACCCTAAAGACTTTCGCAACGAAATCGTCAAGTTCGCGCTGCGCATGCGGGCCACCAACAACGGGCGCAACCCGTCCTGGACCAGCTACGAGAAAATCCGGGAAGTCATCGAGAAGCGGATGTTCAGCCAGGTCGAGGATTTGCTGCCGGTGATCAGCTTCGGCTCCAAGAAGGACAACGAAACCGAGAAGAAGCACAACGACTTCGTCGATCGCATGACCTCACGCGGCTACACCGAGCGTCAGGTGCGCCGGCTTGTGGAGTGGTACATGCGCGTGAAGCAGTCGGCCTGAGCGCGTCCGCGTTGGACATCATCGACCGCAGGCCCAATCCACACGGCAAGAACCTGGAGAACCGCCAGCGCGTTCTGGCGCGGGCGCGCGAGGCGGTGGCGCGGGCCACGCGCCAGGCGATCGACCAGGGCACCCTGCGCGAGGTCGGGCACGACCAGGCGGTGACCATTCCCTCCGACGCGCTGCACGAACCCAGCTTCCACACGGTGTTTTCCACCGGCCAGCGCCAGCTCGTGCTGAACGGCAACCGAGAATTCTCGACCGGCGACCGCCTGAAGCGCCCGCCGGGCGGCGGCGGTGGCCAGGGCAGCGGCGATGGCCAGGGCAGCGGCGACGGCGAGGACGGATTTCGTTTCATACTGACCCGCGACGAGTTCCTCGACCTGTTCTTCGAGGACCTGCAGCTGCCCGACCTGGTCAAGAACCAGATCGTCGCCACTGAGGCGACGGCGCCGATGCGCGCCGGCATCAGCGTCGACGGCAACCCGTCGCAGATCGACATGGGCCGCAGCATGCGCCAGTCGATGGCGCGCCGCATCGGGCTGCGCCGGCCGAAGACGCCCGAGGTGCTGGCGCTGGAGGCCGAGATCGCGGCGCTTGAGGAAGCCGGGCTGGACGAGGATGCCGAACGCCTGCTGTTCCTGAACGCGGAGCTGGCCCTGGCGATGCGGCGGCTGGCGCGGGTGCCGTGGATCGATCCGATGGATTTGCGCTACCGGCGCTACACCCAGGTCCCCAAGCCCGTCGCGCGCGCCGTGATGTTCTGCCTGATGGACGTCTCCGGCTCGATGTCGGAGACGATGAAGGATCTGGCCAAGCGTTTCTTCCTGCTGCTGCATGTCTTCCTTGAACGGCGCTACAAGCGGGTCGAGCTGGTGTTCATCCGCCACACCGAGGTTGCCGAGGAGGTAGACGAGCAAACCTTCTTCACCGATCCGCGCACCGGTGGCACCATCGTCTCGACCGCCCTGGCCGAGCTGATCCGCGTCCAGCGCGCGCGCTACCCGCACGACAGCTGGAACATCTACGCGGCGCAGGCCTCCGACGGCGACAACTCGGGCAGCGACACCCAGAAGGCGGTGGCGATGCTGGAGGGCGAGATCCTGCCGATCGTCCAGCATTTCGCCTATATCGAGGTCAGGTCGGCGATGATGATCCGCGGCGAGACCGACCTGTGGCGCGGCTACGCGCCGCTGTCGCAACGCTTACCGAAGCTCGCGATGCGCAGGGTGGCCGAGCAGAAGGACATCTTCCCGGTGTTTCGCGATCTGTTTGGGCGCAAGGCGGCGACGCCGTGAATTCGTTCAAGCGCGAGCAGGCCGATGGCTGACATGCCACTGCTGTATTCCGGCACCGACTGGGATTTCCACGTCATCCAGCGCAGCTACGATGCGATCGAGCGTATCGCCTGCGAGGAACTCGGCCTCGAGGTCTATCCCAACCGCATCGAGATCATCACCGCCGAGCAGATGCTCGATGTTTATACCGCGCACGGCATGCCGCTGAGCTACCGGCACTGGTCCTACGGCAAGCGCTTCCTGCAGCATTCGAGCAGCTACCGGCGTGGCTACACCAGCCTGGCCTATGAGGTCGTGATCAACTCCGATCCCTGCATCAGCTACCTGATGGAGGAGAACACGGCGACGATGCAGGCCCTGGTGATCGCGCACGCGGCGTTCGGCCACAACCATTTCTTCCGCAACAACCACCTGTTCCGGCAGTGGACGGACGCCTCGGCCATCCTCGGCTACCTCGAGTTCGCACGCTCGTATGTCGCGGGATGCGAGGACCGGCACGGCGCGGCGGCGGTCGAGCGCGTGCTGGACGCCGCGCACGCGCTGTCGCGCCACGGCGTGCACCGGCATGGCGGGGCGCGCTCGCTCAACCTGAAAACCGACCAGAAGCGCGAGCGCGAGCGGCGCGACTACGACGAGCAGGTGTTCGACGACCTTTGGCGCACGCTGCCGGTCACGCGTCAGGCGCCCGCCGCCGGCCCGTCGGGCGAGCGCCGCCGACGGCTTGGGCTGCCCGAGGAAAACCTGCTCTATTTCATCGAGAAGACCGCGCCCCGGCTGCAATCGTGGGAGCGCGAGATCATCCGCATCGTGCGCCTGATCGCGCAGTATTTCTATCCGCAGCCGCAGGCCAAGGTGATGAACGAGGGCTGCGCCACCTGGGTGCATAATCGCATCATGACGCGGCTGCACGAGACCGGTCAGATCGATGACGCCTCGTTTTTAGAAATGATGCATTCGACCAGCAACGTCATCATGCAGCCTGGCTTCGAGCACACGTCCGGCTTCAATCCGTATGCGCTCGGCTTCGCGATGATGAGCGACATCGAGCGCGTCTGCACGCAGCCGACCGCCGAGGACCGGTCATGGTTTCCCGACATCGCCGGCAACGGCGATCCGATCGGCACCTTGCGCCACGCCTGGGCCAATTTCCGTGACGAGAGCTTCGTGCTGCAGTTCCTGTCGCCGGCGGTGATGCGTCAGTTCCGCATGTTCCGGCTGCTCGACGACACCGCCGAGAAAACCCTGCTGGTGGACGCGATCCACGACGACGAGGGCTACCGCGCCATCCGGCGCAGCCTGGCGCAAAGCTACGATCCGGCCGAGAGCGACGCCGATGTTCAGGTCGTTGATGTGGATCTCGAAGGCGACCGGCGGCTGATGTTGCAGCACCGTTGCCGGCCGGGCCAGCGCCTGGCGCAGCACGATGCCGAGCAAACCCTGCGATACGCCGCGGCACTTTGGGGATACGACGTGACGCTTCAGGAAGTCGACACCGACACCGAAGCGGTGCTGGCCACCTACACGGCGAAACCCTCATCTTCCTGATGGATGCGCCCCGAGGCGCTACCCCGGCGGGGTTTGGGGTAGAGCCCCAGCCTTCGCTACTTCTCCGTAAATCCTGTCCCGCAAACGCCGCATTCCCGACAGCCAACGATTCGGGTTGGCCGCCTTGCGCTGCATATATTGCAGAACCGTATCATGCGACAAGATAAGGAAGCGCTCGGTCTCCATCGCCTCGATCACCTTCTGCGCGACCTCCGCCGCCTCCATGACACCATCGACGCTGGCGGCGCCTGCTTGTCCGGTGAACATGCCGGTGCGAACCGCCTGCGGGCACAGCACGGAGACCCGTATGCCGCGGTCGCCATACTGGATGGAGAGCGCTTCCGCGAGCGCCACGGCGGCGTGCTTGGTCACGCCGTATGGTGTGGAACTCAGCGACGCCAGTAGCCCCGCCGCCGAGGCGGTGCTCAGCAGATAGCCCGAGCCGCGCTCCAGCATGCCCGGGATCAGGGCGCGGGCTGCGAACACGTGGCTCATCACGTGCACGCGCCACATCAGGTCCCAGTCGGCGTCGGAGGCTTCCTCGTGTCCACGGCGCGACAGCCCGGCATTCGAGAAGAAGATGTCAACCGGGCCATAGGCTTCCTCCGCGGCGCACACTAGCGCCTTTATGTCGGCTTCCTTGGCGACGTCGGTGCGAACCGCCAGGGCACTTGAAACCCCCAAGGCATTGATCTCGCCGGCGACGCGCGCCAGGGCCGCGTCGTTGGTGTCGGCAACCACGACGCCGCGCGCGCCGGCCGCTGCGAACGCACGCGCGGTCGCCTCGCCGATGCCGCTTGCCGCGCCGGTGACGACGCAAACCTTGCCTTTCGGGTGCATGCCTTGGAAATCCCGGTTGTTTGACGCGCCAGTCTGCCCCGCCGCGGCATCGGCATCAACCGGTCAAGAGTCGAATGGCAGCTTGGTAATCGACGGCACTTCGCGGACGGGCGTTGTGCGCCCGTTCCGGCGCGGCGCGGCGGCGGAAGGCAGCAAGGGCCGGAGCACGATCTGCGTTGGCGTGTCGCCCGGCCCAGGCAGGTGGCCGGAGACCAGCTGGGCGTAGGAAATCTTCGCATCGACGCGCACGATCTCGACCACGCCGACCTCTTGTTCGAGCTGGCCGAGCTCCTCGTGGGTGTAGGGATCGGCCATCATCTCGCCCATCACCATGGCGCGGAAGCGTTGGCCGGGTGACAGGGTACCGCCGCCCTGGTTGACGATCAGGTTGGCAGGGTCCTCGAACCGGATCAGCCGCATCGGATAGACCGCCTGGGTGATCGCGTCGGCGATGCTGGCGCCGATCCGGTCTATCGCACCGGGGCCGGAAAATCGTGCCGTTCCGGTCGACTTGATCTGGCGGGTGGCGATTTCAATGACCTGGAAATCGGCTTCGACGCTGCCGGCGGTGGTGCTGGTCAGGACCTCACCGGTGATTTCCAGAACCCGGTCGTTGCGGGTGGCCGCGGTCTGGCGCAGCTTGCCGGTGACGACATAGTCGGCGCCGATGGTCTGGCCAATGCGGACGCGCTCGGTCGCCGGCGCGTCTCCGCCGCGCAGCAGCGCCATCTCCTGCGCGTAGACCGTGTCCTGTGCGCGGTCGACCACGGCGAACCGACGGGCCTGGACCAGGGATGCCGTGATGCGGTCGCGCAGCATGTCCGCGGTGGCGGCGCGCTGCGCGCCCGAGGTCGAGAAGCCCGCGACCACGATGCGCCGGCGGGTTTCGTTGCCGAGGCCTTTCGCCTCAAACACCTCGATGGTGACTGCCATCTGGACCGTCACCGGCGGCCCATCGCTGGTCGTCAGCACGTGGTAGGAGGTGATGTTGCCGCCGGTGAGCTTTCGGATTTGCGACTGCTGCTGCTGAGTCAGTGTCGTCGTTGCCTGATCGCCGCTGGCCTGGGAGGAAAGCTCGGTGCGCACGATCTGGTTGGAGGCGAGGGCAACGCCGCTGACCTGTTCCAACGCCTGCACCAAGCCCTGGGTAATCGCCTCCTGGCTGGTGGCGCCGGTCGCGGTGACCTCAACGTCGCGCGGCTCCGCGTAGGCTGGCAGGATCGGAAGCAGCAACAGGACAAGCAGCCCGAAACAACGGATCACGGCAAGTTCCTAACGATCGGATACGGCTTAGAAGTCGGTGGCGTCCATCAGCTTGCGTCCGGTCCGGCCGGGTCCGGATCCGGGCGGCGGAGACCCCGTCGCGGTGATCGGTGGACGCCCATCGCGCAGGCTGCGCGTCGCCTGCTCGGCAGCGGCGGACCAGGTGCGCACCACGCCGACGATCGGCTGGCCGGTGTCGGGATGCTTTTCCGACCATCGCGCGGCGGTCGAGAGGCCGGTCAGCGCGACCTGCGCCTGGCGCCGGATGGTATCCTGCCGACCGTCCATCAGCTCGCGTATCTCGGCCTGCTGCGCAACATAGCCGTCCGGCGCCCGATCGGCCGCCGCAGTGATCTTCTGGCCGATCTCGGTGACGCTTACCGAGTTGATGCTGCCCTTGAGGAAATTGGCGATCTGCGCGTCGGCCAGCGCCTCCGCCTGCTTGACCGCGACGTCGCGGTAGCGCTGGGCGGTGATTGGGTCCTGCCCGGCATAGTCGGTGGCCCATTGCGCAAACGAGACGATGACCGGCATGCCGGCGCGGTCGTAAACCCAGCGCACGCCGAAATCGTGCACCAGCTTCGACTTGTCGGTCCACAGCGCCCTGACATCGCCTGCACTTTTCAGGTCGGGCGGAAACTCGCCATGGTCCGTCAGCACGCGCTTGGCGAAATCCTTCATGCGCGGCGAAACCACCGCGACCACGCCGATCCGGTAGGCGCCGTCGCCGATCGACTTCTCGAAGGTCTGCACCGGAACCAGCCCGACCAGCTCGCCGAAAGCCCGAGTGGTGTTCTTTACCGTGAGCGCGGTTCGCATCTGGATGTAGCGCTGCGGCGGCGAGGCGCGCTCATAGGCCGACGGATCGATCTTGAGGTCGGTCAGGGCGGCGTCCAGCTTGCCGGTGCCGAGCGCCATGAGCTTGCGCACCAGTTCGGCCAACCGGGACGGATCGCTATCGGTCGGCTGGTAGGGCGGCGGTTCCTGGCCGGCTGCCTTGAACAGCTCGCTGACGGTTTCGGACGTTATGCGGACGCTCTGCCGGCCAACATATTCGGCCTGCGCGTTGAGCAGCGCCTGCTCGTAGGCCAGGCTGCGCTGCGCCACCCACTGCGGCTGGTTGGACAGCGCCTGCACGGTGGCGATGCCGCTCAGCACCGCGATCTCGCCGCGCTGCTCGCGTCCGGAGAAGCCGGCTTCGTCGATGAAGGCCTGCATTTGGTCCTCGATCGACAGGTCGGAACCAGGTGCCGGCTGTGCCCAGGCGCCGGGCGCGATCGCTGACGTTACCGCCAGGAACGCCGCGAACAGGATCGACCGGCGCGCTACCATGCGACAGTATCGTTGGGGCCGCGCTTGACCACCCGCTCGCTGCCTTCCCACAGGCCGAGGCCGGTGCGCAGGTCGGTGAGGGTGAGCTGGAAATCGTAATCCACCCGCTGGCTGCCATCGCCCAGCCGGTTGTTGGTCTGCAGCAGCTTGCCGCTCAGGCTCAGCTCGGGCGCGACCATCTGGCCGCTACGCATCACATTTGCCTGGTTGAACTCGCCGGACGCGCGCAGCTGGCGGACCCGCATCGACATCGGGTCCTCCGCGGTGCCGTCACTGATCGCCGTGGTCGTTACCACCTTGCCGGACTTCAGCAGCTCGACCCGGATCAGCTTAACCAGTTGGTCGGTATCGATGCGCTGCATGGTGTCGTTGGTGACGCGCGAGATCGCCAGCACGTAGCGGCCGCCCGACGGCTTGGTGACGGCGCCCGATTGCAGCATGTCGTGTACCACCTTGGCTGCGGCGCCGTCAAAATCGCGCGAGTCCAGGCCCATGCCGATGGCGCTACGGTCGGCCCGCGGATCAACCATCGAAGTGCCGATCGGGGCGCATGCCGCAGGCAGCCCCGCCAGCACGGCAAACATCAGGACATGGGTGGTTTTAATGGAAATCATCGTGAAAATACCTAGTTAGGATCGGTTGCGGAGCGGTCCGGCTCGACCCGGACGCGGAACTGGAGGGCGGCCGGATTAGGGGCGATCAGCTCGATCGTCGCGTCGCCGTAGCGCGGCACCGTCAGCCGCTGCGGCGCCGACAGCAGGCTGTGCACCGGCATGCCGTCGGCGTTGGCCCAGTCGGTCGACTGGATTACCGGGCGGTCGGATGAGCCGGGATTGACCAGCCGCACTGAGGCACGCAGTGGCGGGCCGGGAACGACGATCAGCGGATCGGCGAACACGCCGGCATCAGGGGTAAGATAGACGCGCGGGTCGCCAAGCGGCGGTGGCGTGCAGGCGCTGG
>JANXRT010000408.1 GCA_025356735.1 Acetobacteraceae bacterium
GGTCCTCGAACCGGTTCGGGCGCATCTGGCGCAGCACGTCGCGCATGCCCTGGCCTTCGAACTGGAACACCCCGCCGCCGTCGCCGCGGGCCAGCATCTCGTAAGTCCTGGCGTCATCCAGCGGCAACCGGTCGATATCGACCTGGATGCCAAGCTCGGCCAGGAAGCGCGTCGCCCGGGCCAGGATGGTGAGAGTCGTGAGGCCGAGGAAGTCGAACTTCACCAGCCCTGCCTGCTCGACGTATTTCATCGAGTACTGGGTAACGAGAAAATCCGATTTGGCGTCGCGGTACAACGGCACAAGCTCGATCAGCGGCCGGTCGCCGATCACCACGCCGGCGGCATGGGTGCTGGCATGGCGGTACAGCCCCTCGAGCTGCAGCGCGATCTCGATCATCCGGCCGATGCCCTCATCCTCGTCGCGCAGCTGCTGCAGGCGCGGCTCGCCGGCCACCGCCTGGGCCAGGGTCACCGGCTTGGCGGGGTTGTTGGGGATCAGCTCGGCCACCTTGTTGACCTGAAAATAGGTCAGCCCGAGCACCCGGCCAACATCGCGCACCGCGGCGCGGGCCTGCAGCTTGCCGAAGGTGATGATCTGCGCCACCCGGTCGCCCCCATATTCGCGGCGCACGTACTCGATGACGGCGTCGCGGCCCTCCTGGCAGAAGTCTATGTCGAAATCCGGCATCGACACCCGCTCGGGGTTAAGGAAGCGCTCGAACAGCAGGTTGAAGCGCAGCGGATCGAGGTCGGTGATGGTCAGCGCCCAGGCGACCACCGAACCGGCGCCAGAGCCGCGGCCGGGGCCGACCGGGATGCCCTGCCCCTTGGCCCACTGGATGAAGTCGGCGACGATCAGGAAATATCCCGGAAAGCCCATGCCGTCGATCACGGACAGCTCGTAGTCGAGCCGGTCGCGGTAAATCTTCCGGCGTGCGGCGTCGGCGCCATCGATGTCCATCCGGCGGTCGAGCCCTTCGCGGGCCATCGCCGCCAGGGTTTCGGCTTCGGAGGCGCCGGGCCGCACCTTGGGGCACATCGGCAGCAGCGGTTTCCTGACCTCCGCCATCACCGCGCAGCGTTGCGCGATGGCGATGGTGTTGTCGCAGGCCTCCGGCAGGTCGGAGAACAGCGCGCGCATGTCGGCGGCCGGCTTGAACCAGTGCTGGGGGGTGACCCGGCGGCGATCCTTTTCCGAAATCAGCCGACCCTCGGCGATGCACAGCAACGCATCGTGGGCGAGGTGCATCTTCCGCGTCGCGAAGAAGCACTCGTTGGTGGCGACCAGCGGCACGCGGGCCGCATCGGCAAGCTGGATCAGGCCGGGCTCGATGGCGACCTCGATGGGCAGGCCATGGCGGTGCAGCTCCATCGCGACCCGGTCGGGAAAGGCCTCCGTCAGCATCGCGAGCAGCCGCTCGGCCTCGGCCTTCTGGCCCTCGGCGAGCAGCCGGGCGATGGCGCCCTGGGTACCGCCGGTCAGCAGCAGCAGGCCATTGGAATGCGCGGCGATGGTGGCGAAGGCCAGTTGCGGCTTCAGGGCGGGATCGGTGTCGAGGAACGCCTTCGACGACAGGATCTGCAGGTTGGTCAGGCCCTCGGCGTTCTGCGCCAGCAAAACCAGCGGCTCGGGCGGCAGCCTGGGATTGTCGGCACGCGACACGGGGAGTTGGCAGCCGATGATCGGCTGCACGCCGCGCGCGGTGCAATACTGGCTGAACTCCAGGGCGCCGAACAAATTGCCGGTGTCGGTGATTGCTACCGCCGGCATCTTCGCTTCGCGCGCCAAAGCCGCAATCTTGTCGGCCTTTATGGCCCCCTCACTCAGTGAGTAAGAGGAATGGACTCGGAGATGGACGAAGTCAGCGTGCGGCATGGCGATAGGATAGGATGGACCGGGTGGGCGCGAAACAGGTTGTTGCCGCACAAGAGCCGCATTATAATCAACCAGTCTCCAACCAGTTGAGGTGATTATGGGCGTTATAGGTTCGTTCGAGGCCAAGACCCACCTCTCCTCGCTGCTCGAAAAAGTGGAACAAGGGGAAACATTCACCATCACCCGCCATGGCACGCCTGTCGCCCGGCTGGTCCCAATGAATGGCGCACCGGATGTCGCCCGGATTTCATCGGCCATCGACCGGCTTGAGGCGCTCGCTAGTCGGCATGAGATGGATACCAATTGGCGAACCTTGCGCGATCTTGGCCGAAAATGGTGATGGATCGCTTCGTCCTCGATGCCTCGATGACGGCGGCCTGGTGTTTTTCGAACGAGGCAACCCCGGCAACAACCGCGCTGCTGCGCAGTCTGCGCCAGCGTTCGGCCATCGTGCCGGCCCTGTGGCATGCCGAAACCGGCAATCTGCTGCTGCAGGGCGAGAAGCGCGGGCGGATCACCGAAGCCAGTTGCACCGCCTTCGTCGAAACGCTGGCCGAGCTGCCGATCGAGACCGATCATGAAGGCATTCGCCGCGGTCATGGCGCCGTGCTGTCGCTCGCCCGGCATCATGGGCTGACCGTCTATGACGCGACCTACCTTGAACTGGCTGTTCGGTTGAATCTGCCCCTGGCGACCCGGGACCAGGAATTGATTGCAGTTTCAAGGGTTATCGGCGTCACCCTGATAGAG
>JANXRT010000415.1 GCA_025356735.1 Acetobacteraceae bacterium
CGCCGGCGGGGTCAACAGCCAGGTTATCAGGATCGGCCACGGCCAGGGCCAGTGGACCTATTTCGGCTGCCTGCTCAACGTCTATGACGACACCTACAAGGTCAACGGCACGCCGGTGAACCAGCTGCTGCCGGGCACCCACCACTGCCTGGTGGCGCAGATCGCCTATGACGACGCGCCGATCCTCGTGCCTGCCGGCCAGACCGTGAGCCCGGGCAATACCGACAAGCTGGCCCAGCGCAACCTGCAGATCACGCCGGCCTTCAATCCCGGCAAGCCGCCCACCAACCGCGTGCCGCAGACCTTCGACGTGCGGCCGGGCACGCCGCTATCCGGATCGCCATCGGAACTACTCGACTTCGATGAGCTGATGATCGACTGGGGCCACACGCCGATCGGCAGCGTGGCCAGCATCTACTGGCCAGGGGCCAGCGCCCACCAGGTGGTCCAGCTGGCCGACCGGCGCTACGGCTACCACGACCTGACGGCGGCCGACGCCCACACCATCCAGACCACGGTGCGAACCGGCCTGAGCTACGTGCCGATCCCGCCCCAGGCCGGCGAAAGGCTGGCCAGCCTGCTGACGGTGGAGCTGCCGGGCCACGTCAAGAAGGGCCAGTCGTTCACGGTGATCGTGCGGCGGGTGACCAGCTACACCGCGCCCCCGCCGGTGCGGATCAACTCGCCGGCCTTGCGCTCGCCCGCTGCCAGCCCGCATCCCACCGGTCCCCACGCGCCTGCCAAGCCCGCCGCCGGCAAGGGCGCGCCGGCGCCGTCACGCTCGTGGCGCTACATCACCGGCGCCTTCCAGGTGAACATCCCGGTCAAGGCGGACAACGATATCCTGCCGTTCGACGAGAACACCCTGGCGATCTTCAAGTGGCGGCTGCAGGTGACACCCCACACCAACCGGTGGTACCCGGTGCTGCTGCGCTATGTCGGCTATCTGTCGGACCGGATCGACGGCCTCGGCGGCAACGCCGCCGGCATCGCGCCCTCGCCCACCGGACTGCCGCGCGGCCACCGGCCCGATCACGACCATGACGACAAGATCGAATGCTTCGTCGGCAAGGTGATCGAGGTGATCTACGACTGCTTCGGCGATTTCGAGGGCTTCCTGCTCGGCAGCTGCGAGGGCCGCCACCTGTTCCGCTGCCGCGAGAGGGGCATCGAGACGATGGTGCTGAGCGCCCTGCACGGCCGCGACCGGCTGGAGGTGTTCGCGGCCAAGGACGGCGAGCGGATCAAGCGGCTGATCCTGCGGTCGTGAGACGAGGCAAACCTGCCTAAGTAACGGGTTCTAGGGGCTTGCCCTTAGCGGGGGATGGGGCAGCGCCCCATGCTTCCTGGCCAATTCCCTCAAATCCCCAGAAGGCCGAGCCCCATACTGCGAGATCACCACGGCCGCGGCAGCGCTGCCCAACTGTCCGCAAACCTCCAAGGGCTGTCCGGCGGTAAGCGCCACCAGGAACCCGGCGGCATAGGCGTCGCCGGCGCCGGTGGTGTCGATCACCTGGGCCGGGGCGGCCGGCACTGCGATGCGCTCCTGCCCCCGCAGCAGCACGCTGCCGGCTTCGCTGCGGGTCAGCACGGCCAGGCCGACATCGCGCCGCGCCGCTTCGGCCGCTTCATCGAAGGCGGTCGTTTCATACAGGCTGCAGATCTCCGCCTCGTTGGCGAACAGGATGTCGATGTCGCCGGCCACCAGTTTTCGAAACTCGGCGCGGTGGCGGCCGACGCAGAACGGGTCGGACAGCGACAGCGCCACCTGCCGGCCGCCGGCGTGGGCGAGCTTCGCCGCGCGCCGGAACGCGGCCTGGCACTCGGGCGGGTCGAACAGGTAGCCCTCCAGGTAGGTCACCGCCGAGGCCTCGACCGTTTCGGCGTCGATGTCGTCCGGGCCGAACACCACGCAGGCGCCGAGGAACGTGTTCATGGTGCGCTGCGCATCCGGCGTCACCAGGATCAGGCACCGTGCCGTGGGCGCGCCGCCGACCAGCGGCGCGGACGGGAAATGCACCCCGGCCGCGGTGATGTCGTGGCGGAACACCCCTCCCAGCTCGTCGTCGGCGACGCGGCCG
>JANXRT010000447.1 GCA_025356735.1 Acetobacteraceae bacterium
CCGGGGTAGCGCCCCGGGGCGCATCACTTAAGTAGAGGGTGTCCAGAGGGCGACGGTCCTCTGGCGGGGTCCAGGGGCAGAGCCCCTGGCCTTACTGCTTTTATGTTTTGATGCCTGTTTTTGGACGCTTGCCCGCATCCGACGCGCGCCACAGATACCATGCCGCAAAGCTGCGCCATGGCGCCCAGGCTTCGCCGATGGTCGCAAGTTCCCGCGGCTTCGGCTGCACGTCCAACCCGTAGAGCAGGCGGTAACCTTCGCGGACACCGAAATCATCGACCGGCAGCACATCTGGCCGGCCGAGCGTCGAGATCAGCAACATCTCCACGGTCCACCGCCCGACGCCGCGGATCGTCGTCAGGCGCTCGATCAGCGCCGCGTCCGACAGCCGGCTGGCGGCGCGACGGTCCGGCACGGTGCCGTCGAGCGTCTTGGCGCAGATGTCCTGGATTGCCAGGATTTTCGAGGCCGAGAAGCCACAACCGCGTATCCGGGCGGGATCCATCGCCAGCACCGCGCCCGGCGCGGGAAATTCGCCGATCCCGTCGAACAGGGCGACGAACCGCGCCAGGATCGACTCCGCCGCGCGTCCGTGAAGCTGCTGGTGGGCGATGCTGCGCACCAGCGCCTCGTAGGGACTACGCGGCTTCGGCTTCAGGTCGGCGCGCGCCGAGCACGCGATCAGCGCGGCAAAAACCGGGTCGCGCGACAGATGACGATGGGCCAGGAGGGACATGGTTGTTTTATGCGCAACCAGGCAGACGCTGGCAATATCCGGATCACCGCGCTATGCGGCAGGCCGGGGCAAGACTATGCTGGCATCGCAGCAGCGTCAGGCGGAGTTCCGATCCATGGACGGCGACAGAAGCCGGATCGACCCCGATGCCGAGGCGGAACGCCAGACGGCAAGCCTCGCCGGACTGGCCGTGACGCTGGCGCTGGTGGCCGCCTGCCTGTTCCTGATCCAGCGTCTCGCGGCTAGCAGCCGGATCGAGGATTGCCTAATGGCCCAGCGCTCGGACTGCAACCGGCTGGTCGCGGTGACCCCCGGGACGGTGAACCGGTTGGCATTCAGCCGGTAGGCCGGCGAGGTCGGGGCGCATTGACGCCATGCGACGCAGGCGCCAGCCTGATCCCAATCCGGAAATTCAGCGTTCAAGCTGGTCATACCAACTTCAGGGGGAAGCATGCGCACGGCCGAGATGGACTGGCGGGCGATCGAGGATTGGGTGCGCCACGACGATCGTGCGGTGCTGCCGCTCGGCAGCACCGAGCAGCATGCCGGGCTGTCGCTGGCGACCGACGCGATACTTGCCGAACGGGTGGCGGCGGAAGCCGCGGAGCCGCTGGGCATCCCCGTGTTTCCGGTGATGCCGTTCGGCCTCACGCCTTATTTCAGCGCCTTTCCCGGCACCGTGACACTGCGGCTGGCGACTTACGCCGCCCTGATCCGCGACATGCTGGACAGCCTCAAGCGTTCCGGCTTCCGCCGCATCCTGATCGTCAACGGCCATGGCGGCAACCAGCCGGCGGCGTTGCTGGCGCAGGAGTGGATGATGGACAATCCCGATGCGCGGGTGCGTTTTCACAACTGGTGGCAGGCGCCGCTGACCCGCGCCGCCGTGATGGCGGTGGAGCCGGTTGCCGGCCACGCCAGCTGGATCGAGAACTTTCCCTGGACCCGGCTGCCCGGTGCCGAGACGCCGGCCAAGGCCAAGCCGATGGCCGACGTAGACCACATGCACACGGTGCCGCCGTTCGAGGCGCGAGAGGCGCTGGGCGATGGCAATTTCGGCGGCCTGTACCGGCGCTCGGACGAGGAGATGATGGGTATATGGAACGTTGCCGTCGCGGAGACGCGGGCGTTGCTGGAAGGTTGGTAGAAGGCCAGGGGCGCCGCCCCTGGACCCCGCCGCGGCGCTACCCCGGCGGGGTTTGGGGCAGAGCCCCGAGCTTCAGACCGGATCCCATCCGAACACGTCGCCCGACCGATCCAGCGGCATGAACGACGGCTTCAACGCCGGCAGCGCGATCTCGGCGCACTGCTCGGGCGTCCAGCCGCCGTCGTGGTGCACGCTGCGGAACGGCTTCGGCGAGCTGAACAGGAAGATCTCGTTGTTGCGGGTGCCGAACACCTGGCCAGTGACCTCCTTGGCCGCGTCCGAGGCCAGGAACACCGCCATCGGCGCGTTCTT
>JANXRT010000455.1 GCA_025356735.1 Acetobacteraceae bacterium
CGCCGGCGGCGGCACCGCGTTCAACCCGAATATCACCCACTTCCGCGTCTCGGCAGGATCGATCACGCTATCAAGCTCGAACAGCGACGCCGTGTTCAGCGCCTTACCACGCTCATACATCTCCGCCACCATGCCGCCGAACTCGCCAGTCGGCCAGGAGATCGCGAACACCGAGGCGTGGAAGCTGCCGCCGGCCATGCCCAGCGCGCCCAGTCCGTAGGCCTTGCGAATGACCACGCTGAAGGTCGGCACGGTGACGTTGGCGCCGACCAGGTAGGAGCGGCAGCAGCGGCGGACCAGGGCGGTCTTCTCGTGTTCCGGCCCAACCATGTTGCCGGGCGTGTCGCACAGGAACAGCAGCGGGATGTCGTGCGCGTCGCACAGCTGCATGAAGCGCGCGCCCTTGTCGGCGGCGGGGCTGTCGATGGCGCCGGCCAAATGGAGGGGATTGTTCGCGACGATGCCGATCGGCGGCCTTCGATGCGGACCAGCGCCGTGATCATGCCGGCGCCGAAGCCGCGGCGGATTTCGAAGAACGAGCCGTCATCGGCCATGATTTCGATCAGCGCGCGCATGTCGTAGGCGCGCAGCCGGTTCGGCGGTACCGCGTGGCGCAGGCGCCGCTGATCGGGGCAGCTCCACGCCGCGAGCGGTCCCTGGAAATAGGACAGGTACTTCTTGGCAACATTCACCGCCTCGATCTCGTCCTCGACGGCGATGTCGACGACGCCGTTGGGCACCTGCACGCTCATCGGGCCGACTTCCTCGGGACGATAGACGCCGAGGCCGCCGCCCTCGATCATCGCCGGTCCGCCCATGCCGATGGATGAGTTCGCCGTCGCGATGACGACGTCGCAGCAGCTGAGCAGCACGGCGCCTCGGCTCGGCACAGGGCAAAAGCCTGGTCGAGTTTCTCGGCGTTTCGAACCGGGCGCATGCCGCGGCCGTCGCCGGCGACCGCCTTGAGCATGATGCCGCCGCCGATCGAGCCCCCAAGCGAGCTCAGGAACGCGCGCGCCTCGGCGAGGCTGGTCGGGCGGGAGGTGCCGCGCATTACCGGAACGCCGCAGGCCTCCGCCATGGCACGGGCGGACGCCTTGTTGCCGAAATCTCCAGGGTCTCGGCGGTCGGCCCGACGAAGATTAGCCCCGCCTTGGCGCACTCGGCGGCGAACGACGCGTTCTCGCTCAGAAAGCCGTAGCCAGGATGGACGGCGTCGCAGCCGGCATCGCGTGCCACGGCGATGATCTGCCCGCATCGAGGTAGGCGACGGGGCCGATGCCGCTCAGCGCGCGGGCCGCATCGGTGCGCCGGGTATGGAGCGACAGCGCGTTGTCCTGCGAAAAGACGGCGACGGTGGCGATCTTCATGTCCGACGGGGCGCGCGCGATGCGGACGGCGATCTCACCACGGTTGGCGATCAGCAAACGTTCATCACGCGCGCTCTCGCCGCCTCTCTCGCTGAATTCGGGCCGCGGTTTCAGCTCCGTCCGGCGCGAACCAGGTCATGCCGACGCGGACCATCTTCTCCAGGGCATGGTCGCGTATTGCGCCATCGGCGGCGGCGATCGCCGCGGCAATTCCGGGCTGGTGCATGAGGGTTGAAGCCGACGGCGTGATCTATCCGGGGAAGACTTCGAAAAGCCCGGCCCCGCCCATGCCGCCGCCGATGCACATCGTCACCACGACCCACTTGGCGCCGCGCCGGCGACCCTCCTGCATCAGGTGGCCGGTCATGCGCGCGCCGGACATTCCATACGGGTGGCCGATCGATATCGCGCCGCCGGAAACGTTCAGCCGGTCGTTGGGAATGCCGAGCTTGTCGCGGCAATAGACCACCTGGGAGGCGAACGCCTCGTTCAGCTCCCAAAGGTCGATGTCGTCCACCTTGAGCCCGTGCTGCTTCAGCAGCTTCGGCACCGCGAACACCGGGCCGATGCCCATCTCGTCCGGCGCGCAGCCAGCGACCGCCATGCCGCGATAGGCGCCGAGCGGTGCCAGGCCGCGCCGCCTTGCCTCCTCGGCCTCCATGACCACGACAGCGGCGCTGCCGTCCGACAGCTGGGAGGCATTGCCGGCCGTGATGAACCGGCCTTGCTCGACCTGCTGGCCACCCTTGAACACCGGTTGCAGCTTCCTGAGATCGTCCAGCGTGGTTTGCGGCCGGTTACCCTCGTCGTTCGACAGGGTGATCTCGCGGTGCGAGACCTCGCCGGTCGCGCGGTCGGTGACGGCCATGCGGGTGGTGATCGGCGCCAGCTCGGCGGCAAACCGTCCCGCTGCCTGCGCCTCTGCGGTGCGCTGCTGGCTCTGCAATGCGTACTCGTCCTGCGCGGAGCGGCTGATGCCGTAGCGCTCGGCAACCAGCTCGGCCGTCTCGATCATCGCCATGTAGAGCGCCGGCGTCTCGCGCACGAGCTTCGGGTCCGTGGTGCGGAACCGGTTCATCTTGTCGGTCTGCACCAGCGAGATCGACTCGACGCCGCCGCCGACCACGATCGACATGCCATCGACGATGACCTGCTTGGCGGCGGTGGCGATCGCCATCAGGCCGGAGGCGCATTGCCGGTCGATCGTCATGCCGGCGACCGAGGCCGGCAGCCCGGCCCACAGCGCGGCCTGGCGCGCGACATTGAAGCCGGTCGAGCCCTGCTGCAGTGCGCATCCCATGATGACGTCATCAATTTCCGCCGGTGCCACGCCGGCCCGGCGCACCGCCTCGGCGATCGCATGGCCGGCGAGGGCCTGGCCCTGCGTGTCGTTGAAGGCGCCGCGATGGGCCTTGCCGATCGGCGTGCGCGCCGTCGAAACGATCACCGCTTCCCGCATTTCCTTCACTCCCCAGGTTGCATCGAGCGGACCACGGGCGGCTTGCGGGCGTCAAGCGAGCGGACTGGTTGGACCTCCTGGCGTCGGATGTCCGGTGGCATCTCGATGCTTCGTGCAGCCGTGAAGACGGTTTCGTCCTTACGTCTGAATAGCCATCACATCGCCTTCGAACGGGAGGGGTTTGAAGCGCCGCCAAACGCCAGCCCCTCGAACTCGCCCGACCGGCGCCAGGCGTCGATGTATTCGAAATAAGCCGCCGCACCCGCCGGGTAGCCGACGTTCAGCCGCGCCGCGAGGCCGGGCGCCTGGCCCTCGTTGTTGTAGTTGCCGGGGGTGCAGTCGGGGCCGCCCGTCATCCGGCCCGCGCTGGTCAGCAGCAGCCCGACCCAGGCATCCTCGGCCTCGCGCGTGACTTCCACCCTGTCATGGCCGTGGTCGAGCGCGTGGCGGACGGTCACGGCGATGGTTTTCGCGGCGTCGGTCAGGTTGTGCGGCACGTTCGAGATCAGGTTGGCGCCCTGGGCCGGCTGCACGAAGAAGGCGTTGGGAAATCCGTGCACATGCACGCCGTGCTTGCTACGCATGCCCTCGGCCCAGGCCTGCGACAGCTTGATCCCGTCGCGTCCGGTCAGGTCGAAGCCGGCGCGTCGCCTGTATTCGGTGCCGACCTCGAAGCCCGAGGCGTAGATGAGGCAGTCAACCTCGTACTCGACTCCGGCGACGACGAATCCGCTTTCGGTGATCCGCTCGACGCCGCGTCCGTCGGTGTCGATCAGGCGCGTGCCGGGCGTGTTGAAGGCTTGCAGGTAGGCATCGTGAAAGCACGGCCGCTTGCACAGCTGCCGATACCAGGCCTTGAGTTTTTGGGCCGCCTCGCGGTCCTCGACAATCGCATCGACCCGGGCGCGGATTTCCTCCATTTTCTCGAAGTCCGCGTCCTCGAACGCCGCCAGCATGCTCGGCACGGTCCGGCTTTCACGCGGGAGTTCCTTGATCCTGGCCCGGATGCGCCGGGCGAGATCGGTCCAGCCGTCCTGAACCAGATCCTCGGTCGCGGTGCCGCCGGCCTGGTTGGCGGTGAAATTCTCCAGCCATCGCTGCTGCCAGCCTGGCGTCGCAACAGCGGAAAACCAATCGGGATCGATGGGGGCGTTGGCGCGCACATCGACCGAGGACGGCGTGCGCTGGACCACGTAGAGCTCGCGGCAGGCACGCGCGAGGTGGGGCACGGCCTGAACCGCGGTGGCGCCGGTGCCGATGATCGCCACCCGCCTGTCGGCAAGCTTTTCCATCGGCGCGCCGTTCGGATCACCGCCGGTATAATCGTAATCCCACCGGCTGGTGTGGAACGAGTGCCCCTTGAACGACTGGATGCCAGGGATGCCGGGAAGCTTCGGCACGTGCAGCGGGCCGGTGCCGAGGCCGATGAAGCTGGCGGTGAAGCGGTCGCCGCGATTGGTCTCGATCACCCACCGGGACGCTCCGTCTTCCCAGCTCAGAGCCGTGACCTCGGTGTGGAACAGGGCGTTGTCGTAAAGCCGGTACTGCCATCCGATGCGCCGGCACTGCGCCAGGATTTCCGGCGCGTGAGCGTATTTCTCGGTCGGCCTGTGCCCGGTTTCCTCGAGCAGGGGCATGTAGATCATCGACGCCGTGTCGCATTGCGCGCCGGGATAGCGGTTCCAGTACCAGGTGCCGCCGAAATCGCCACCCTTCTCGATGATGCGGACATCGTCGATGCCGGCTTCGACCAGCCGGGCGCCGGTGACCAGGCCGGCGAAGCCGCCGCCGACGAAGGCGAAGGTGACGTGGTCGGTCTTCGGCTCACGCCCGACGAACGGCGTGTAGGGGTCCTCCAGATAGCGGGCGAGCTGGCCCTCCAGCCGGAGGTACTGCGCGTTGCCGTCCGGACGCAGCCGCTTGTCGCGCTCCTCGCGGTATTTGGCCAGCAGCGCCTGCTTGTCCATCGGCTGCCGGTCCGGCGCCTCCGGGTCGGTCACGATCG
>JANXRT010000495.1 GCA_025356735.1 Acetobacteraceae bacterium
GCCGCGAGCTGTTCAAGGAGACGGAATGATATCGAGCGCCGCAGGCAAGAAGGCCGGGGCTCTGCCCCAGACCCCGCCCGGGGAGCGCCCGGGAGCGCATCCCTCAAGGATAGGGGTTCTAAGGGGCGACGGCCCCTTAGCGGGTTTAGGCAGAGCCCAAGCTTCCTTCTGCCTGCGGCGCTTAGCATGACTGCGTTACATACCGCATTGGACTCCGGCTCCCCCGAATTCCGCAACAATGTCTTGGCGATGGCGGCGTTGGTTGCCGACCTTCGCGGCAAGGTTGGCGTGGCGGCGCAGGGTGGCGGGGAGAAGTCGCAGGCCCGGCACGTGTCGCGCGGCAAGCTGCTGCCGCGCGATCGGGTGCGTGGGTTGATCGATCCAGGCTCACCGTTTCTGGAGTTTTCGCAGCTGGCGGCGTTCGGGATGTATGGCGGCGACGTTGCGTCCGCCGGCATCGTCACGGGGATTGGGCGCGTGTCGGGGCGCGAGTGCGTGATCGTCGCCAACGACGCGACGGTGAAGGGCGGCACGTATTTCCCGCTGACCGTGAAGAAGCACTTGCGGGCGCAGGAGGTGGCGACCGCCAACCGGCTGCCTTGCATCTATCTGGTGGATAGCGGCGGCGCGTTCCTGCCGCAGCAGGACGAGATCTTTCCCGACCGCGATCATTTTGGGCGGATTTTCTTCAACCAGGCAAACATGTCGGCCCGCGGCATTCCGCAGATCGCCTGCGTCATGGGATCGTGCACCGCGGGCGGGGCCTACGTGCCCGCGATGTCGGACCAGAGCATCATCGTGCGCCGGCAGGGCACGATCTTCCTGGGCGGGCCGCCGCTGGTCGCGGCAGCGACGGGCGAGATCGTGACCGCGGAGGAGCTTGGCGGCGCCGAGGTCCATGCCCGGACTTCCGGCGTGGTCGATCACTATGCGCTGGACGATCGCCATGCCTTGGGGCTGGTGCGCGGCATCGTTGCCGGGCTGAACACGGTCAAGCGGCCGCAGCTCGACCTTCGCGCGCCGGCCGAGCCGCTGTATGCCGCGGAGGAACTCTATGGCGTGGTGCCCGAGGATGTGCGCACGCCGTATGATTGCCGCGAGCTGATCGCGCGCATCGTTGACGGCAGCGACTTCGAGGAATTCAAGAAGCTGTATGGTGCGACGCTGGTGTGCGGGTTCGCGCATGTTTACGGCTACCCGGTCGGCATCGTCGCCAACAACGGCATACTGTTCTCGGAAAGTGCCCTGAAGGGCGCCCATTTCATCGAATTGTGCAGCCAGCGCGGCATACCTCTGGTGTTCCTGCAGAACATCTCGGGGTTCATGGTCGGGCGGAAATACGAGGCCGGCGGCATCGCCAAGGACGGCGCCAAGCTGGTGACGGCGGTTTCCACCACCGCGGTGCCGAAATTCACCTTCGTGGTCGGCGGCAGCTACGGCGCCGGCAATTACGGCATGTGCGGCCGCGCGTTTGATCCGCGGTTCCTGTTCATGTGGCCGAACGCGCGCATTTCGGTGATGGGCGGCGAGCAGGCGGCGAGCGTGCTGGCACAGATCCGCCGCGACAACCTCGCGGCTGGCAAGGAATGGAGTGCCGCCGACGAGGACGCTTTCAAGGCGCCGATCCGCGCCCAATACGAAACTCAGGGCAACCCCTATTACGCCACCGCGCGGCTTTGGGACGACGGCGTGATCGACCCCGCCGACACCCGCCGCGTGCTCGGGCTTTCTTTGTCCGCCGCCCTCAACGCGCCGATCGAGCCGACGAAGTTCGGCGTGTTCCGGATGTAGAGGATGAGCCTTCCCCGTTCCCTGCTGATCGCCAACCGCGGCGAGATCGCCTGCCGGATCGCGCGCACCGCGCGTCGGCTGGGCATCGAGACCATCGCCGTGTTCTCGGCCGCCGATGCGCAGGCGCTGCATGTTTCCGCGTGCGATCGTGCGCTGCCGATCGGTCCGGCCGCGGCGGCCGAAAGCTACCTCAGCATCCCCCGCATCCTCGCGGCGGCGAAGCGGAGTGGTGCCGCGGCGATCCATCCCGGCTACGGCTTCCTGTCGGAAAACCCGGCCTTTCCCGATGCCTGCGAGGAGGCCGGGATAATCTTCGTCGGACCGCCGGCGAGGGCGATGCGCGCGATGGGATCGAAGGCGGCGGCCAAGGCGCTGATGCAGAGTTCCGGCGTGCCGCTGCTGCCGGGCTATCACGGCGCCCAGCAGGAAGCTTCCTTCCTCGGCTTTGAAGCGGAGAAGATCGGCTTTCCGGTCGTCATAAAGGCCGTCGCCGGCGGTGGCGGGCGCGGCATGCGGGTGGTGTTCGAAGCAGGCGATTTCCCCGATGCGCTGCGATCGGCGCAGCAGGAGGGGAAATCGTCGTTCGGTGACGCACGGGTGCTGATCGAGCGCTACGTGCAACGCCCACGCCACATAGAAATTCAGGTTTTCGCCGACAGTCTCGGCAACGCGGTGCATCTGTTCGAGCGCGACTGCTCAGCCCAGCGCCGGCATCAGAAGATCATCGAGGAGGCGCCGGCCCCGGGCATGGATCCAGCGATGCGGCGGGCGATGGGCGATGCCGCGGTCGAGGCGGCACGCGCCGTCGGCTATGTCGGCGCCGGCACGGTCGAGTTCGTCACCGACGAGACCGGATTCTTTTTTCTCGAGATGAACACGAGGCTCCAGGTCGAGCATCCGGTCACCGAGATGAGTACCGGCACCGACCTGGTGGAGTGGCAGCTCCGGGTTGCGGCCGGCGAAAAGCTGCCGCTGACCCAGGCGGAGCTGGCGATCGACGGCCATGCCTTCGAGGCGCGGATCTATGCCGAGGATCCGGCGCGCGACTACGCGCCGTCGATCGGACAGCTTGCCGCATTCCGCATGCCGCGGGCTGGCGAGGGCGTGCGCGTCGATACCGGGTTCGCCACCGGCGACAGCGTTTCCATTCATTACGACGCGATGCTGGCCAAGCTGATCGTGCATGGTGCCGACCGCGGCGAGGCGCTGGCCCGGTTGCGTCTGGCGCTCGCCGACTGCGAAGTCGTCGGCGTCGCCACCAACCTCGACCTGCTCGGCCGCATCGCCGCCCATCCGGAGTTCGTCGCCGGCGGCATCGATACCGGGTTCATCGCCCGCCATGCCGAAACATTGCTGGCCGGGCAGGGGCCGCCGGATGCGGAAACGCTGGCTGCCGCGGCGTTGTCGGTGCTGCTGATCGAGGACGAAGCCGCCGCGGCGGCGGCCCAGTCCGGCCACGACCCGCACTCGCCCTGGCACGCGCGCGACCAGTGGTGGCCGAACCTTGAAGCCGAACGGGCATTGGAGTTCTTTGACGAGGATACCCCACATTCCGTGCGTCTGCGCCGGGCCGGCGGAGCGTGGCTGATCCTGTCCGGCGCCACCGAAATCACCGGCGCCGCTTCTCGAACGATCGACGGCCAGATTGCCCTGACCCTGGACGGCGCGCGTGAAAACATCAGGGCTACGATCGTCGGCGAACTGCTGACGCTGCGACGGCGCGGTAAGACATTCCGCTTCCGTTTGCCGGCTCCTCCCGACGCCGACGAGGAAGCCGAGGCCGGCGGCCGGCTGACTGCGCCGATTCCCGGCCAGGTGACGCAGGTGGTGGCCGAGCCCGGCATGGCGGTGACGCGCGGCGACCTGCTGCTGGTGCTGGAAGCGATGAAGACCGTGTTCCGTCTTACGGCGCGTGCCGATGGGATCGTCGCTAGCGTGCATTGCAGCGCTGGCGAGATGGTGCAGGAGGGCCAGACCCTGGTCACCTTTGAGGAAGCAGCCGATGCGTCCTGAACGGCCGGCTTGTCAGGCGCGATGACAGCTTACCTCGTCATGCGGATCACGATCGGCGATGCGGCGCGTTGGGCCGACTACCGCAAGGCTGTCGTTCCGCTGATCGCCGAATTCGGCGGCAGGCATGTGAGCGGAGGCGTCGAGCGCCTGGAAGGCGATGACAATGGGCAGCGGATTGCCCTGTTCGAGTTCCCGTCCGTGCAGGCCATCCACGCGTTCTGGAACTCGCCGGAATATGTGCCGGTGAAGGAGCTTCGCCGCGGGGCTGCCACCCTTGATGTGTGGGCGATGCCTGGGGACTGACCCTGGATGGATGAAGATCAGCCCCACACGCCCGGTTGCAATCGCCGCCAAGGCGTGAACAAATCCGCGGAAATATCCATTGGAGGACTGAAAAAGATGGCTTCGACTGTCTCGCGTCGCACCCTGCTCGCCGCCAGCACCGCCGTCCTTGCCGCCGCCGCGACGCGGGCACGCGCCGAGGGCACCCCGGGCGTCACCGCCACCGAGATAAAGATCGGCAACACGATGCCGTATTCCGGGCCGGCCTCCGCCTATGGCGTGATCGGCCAGCTCCAGACCGCGTTCTTCAAGGCGTTCAACGAGGCCGGCGGCATCGCCGGCCGCAAGATCAACTACATCTCGCTCGATGACGGCTACAGCCCGCCGCGCACCGTCGAGCAGGTCCGCCGCCTGGTCGAGCAGGACGAGGTCGCGTTCCTGATGAACCCGCTCGGCACCGCCAGCAACACCGCGATCCAGAAATACTGCAACGCCAAGAAGGTGCCGCAGATCCTGATCTCGACCGGCGCCGACAAGTGGGGCGACCCGCAGCATTTCCCCTGGACCATGGGCTACCAGCCGAGCTACCGCACCGAGGCGCAGATCTACACGAAATACATCCTGGCCAACAAACCCGACGCCAAGATCGGCATCATCTATCAGAACGACGATTTCGGTAAGGACTACCCGGCCGGCGTGCGTGACGTGCTCGGCGACAGATGGGACAAATACGTCGTCAAGACGGTGACCTATGAGGTTACCGACGCAACCATCGACAGCCAGATCACCTCCCTTCAATCGGCGGGGGCCAACGTGCTGCTGACCGCCAACACCCCCAAATTCGCCGCCATGGCGGTGCGAAAGGTGTTCGACAGCGGTTGGAAGCCACTACATTTTCTGACCAACGTCTCGATCTCGGTCGGCGGCGTGATGGAGCCGGCCGGCGTCGAGAAGGGTATCGACATCATCTCGGCTGCTTACCTCAAGGATCCGACCGACCCTACCTGGAAGACCGATCCGGGCCTCGGCGAGTGGCGCGCCTTCATGGCCAAGAACATGCCGACCGCAGACCTCACCGACGGCAGCTATGTTTTCTCCTACGGCGTCTGCAAGACGATGGTGCAGATACTGAAGCAGTGTGGCGACGACTTCTCGCGCGAGAACGTCATGAAACAGGCCGCCAACCTGAAGGATTTCGATCCTGCGACCCTGCTGCCGGGGATCAAGGTCAATACCAGCCCGACCAACTTCCACCCGATCCGCGCGATGCAGCTGCAGAAATGGACGGGGAAGACCTGGGCGCTGTTTGGCGATGTTATTCAGGGGGCGGCTACGTAAGCAAGGTCGGGGCGCCGCCCCGAACCTCGCTAAGGGCAACCCTCCGCGGGCATTCCATCGATTGTAAGAACAATCGATTGAACCTTCGCCCACTACGCCCTTAGAACCCGTTACCGAGTGAGACATGTCGGATATTCTCGACGCCATTGAGCAGTTTCTGGCCCGTGACGTGGTGATGCATGTTCATGGGCTAGAAAAGGCGGACGCTTATCCGGCCGAGATCGTCGAGCGGATGAAGGCGCTTGGTCTGTTCGGCGCCACCATCGCGCCGGAGTACGGCGGGTTGGGGCTGCCGTGTGGCCAGTATGCCCAGATCGTCGAGCGCATCGCACGGGTCTGGATGTCGCTGACCGGCATCTTCAACTCTCATCTGATAATGGCGGCGATCGTCGGTCGCCACGGCACCGACGCCCAAAAACACGAGTTCCTGCCGCGCTTTGCAGTTGGCGAGCTGCGTGGCGGGCTGGCGCTGACCGAACCCGATTGCGGCACCGACCTGCAGGCTATCCGCATGACCGCGAAGCGCGATAGCGATGACTATGTGATAAACGGCACCAAGACCTGGATCAGCAATGGCATCTACGGCCAGTGCTTCGCCCTGCTGGTCAAGACCGACTTGTCGGCACAGCCGCGCCACCAGGGCATGTCGATGTTCCTAGCCGAAAAAGGCCCCGGCTTCACCGTTGGGCGCAAGCTCGAAAAGCTTGGCTACAAGGGCATCGACAGCGCCGAGCTGATTTTTGACGATTACAGGATCCCCGCCGACCGGCTGATCGGCGGCGTCGAGGGCTTTGGGCTCAAGCACGCTCTGTCTGGCCTGGAACTTGGTCGCATCAACGTCGCCGCCCGCGGCGTCGGCGTGGCGCAGGCGGCGTTAGACGAGAGCGTCAAATACGCGCAGCTGCGGAAAACGTTCGGAAAACCGATTGCCCAGCACCAGGCGATCCAGCTCAAGCTCGCCGACATGGCGACCCGCACCGAGGCCGCGCGCCTGCTGGTCGGCCGCGCCGCAGACTTCTACGACCGCGGCATCCGCTGCGACATGGAAGCCGGCATGGCCAAGCTGTTCGCGACCGAGGCCGCGATGGAGAACTCGGCCGAGGCGCTGCGCGTCCATGGCGGCTACGGCTACTCGACCGACTTCCCGGTGGAACGCTTCTACCGCGACGCGCCGCTGCTGGTGATCGGCGAGGGCACCAACGAAATGCAGCGCATCATCATCGCCCGCCAGCTGATCGAGCGGAGCCCCGTCTAGTGCTGCCCCTGGCCGGGTTGCGCATTCTGGCCGTGGAGCAATACGGCGCCGGCCCGTTCGGCTCGATGCAACTCGCCGACATGGGCGCCGAAATACTGAAAATCGAAAACCCGCGCGAGGGCGGCGATGTCAGTCGCCATGTCGGCCCATTCCATCTCGGCGACGATGACAGCCACTTCTTCCAGGCCTTCAACCGCAACAAGCGCTCGATCTCGCTCGATCTGCGCGGACCGGAGGGGCAGGCGGTATTCCAGGACCTCGCCGCCAGGTCCGATGCCGTACTCGACAATCTGCGCGGCGATCAGGCGCCACGCCTTGGCGTCACCTTTCCGCAGCTGCAGAAAGCCAATCCGCGCATCGTCTGCGCCCATCTTTCCGCCTATGGCCGCACCGGTGCCCGCGCCGACTGGCCAGGCTACGACTATTTGATGCAGGCGGAGGCCGGCTATCTGTCGCTGACCGGCGAGCCGGCCGGGCCGCCGGCGCGGTTTGGCCTATCTGTAGTTGACATGATGGCCGGGCTTTATGCCGCGACGGCGCTGCTTGCCGGCGTGATCTCGGCACGGGAGACCGGCATCGGGCGCGATGTCGATGTCAGCCTGTTCGACACGGCGCTGTCCAACCTGAACTATGTCGGCGCCTGGTTTCTCAACGAGAGCCACAACCAGGGCCGCGAGCCGCGCTCGGCGCATCCGTCGCTGACGCCAAGCCAGCTGTTCGCGACCGCAGACGGCTGGATCTTCATAATGTGCAACAAGCAAAAGTTCTGGCCGGCATTGTGCGCGGCGGTCGGCTTGGCGGAGCTGGCCAGCGATCCGCGTTTCGCCGACTACCCGGCAAGGCTTGCCAACCGGGCGGAACTCACCGACCGGCTCGATGCCGCTCTGATGCGGCAACCGACCGCGACTTGGCTGCAACGATTCGCGGGCTCGGTCCCGGCCGCGCCGGTCAACGACGTGGCGCAGGCGTTGTCATCCGATTTCGTTCGGTCGGAAGATCGCGTCTGGACCTACCCGCATCCGCGACGCCCCGATTTCCGCATGGCGGCGCCGGCCTTCCGGCTGCCGGGCGAGGTCATGCCGCGCGCCGCGGCACCCGAATTCGGCGCTGACACCGACAGCGTGCTACGCGGCATCGGCTACGGCGCCGATCGCATCGCCGCACTTCGCACCGCCGGAACGATCTGACACACAGGGAAAACGCCATGAAGCTGTTTCATTCGATAACATCGCCATTCGTGCGCAAGGTCATGGTCTGTGCCAAGGAGCTTGGCCTCGAGGACCGGCTGGAGCTGCACAAGGCCGGCGCCCACCCGATCAACCGGAATGCCGAGATCGTGGTCGAAAACCCCCTCGGCCAGGTGCCGACGCTAATCTCGAACGACGGGCTGGCGCTGTACGACAGCCGTGTGATCTGCGAGTATCTCGATCAGCTTGGCGGCGGTGGCAGGATGTTCCCGCGCGATGGTTCACGGTGGCAGGCGCTGGTCGAGCAGTCCGCTGCCGACGGCCTGCTCTCCAGGCAGTGTGATCCCTTCTGCGGTTTAACGATTTCGTTACATAAGTGACGGATTCGATTGGCCTTTTCTCGTGGCCGCTTTTTCTGTAGTATCCGTTCTCCCGGTGTTCGGCGCGTACGCGTCGCGCCGGGTACGATCAGTTCTCGATGATCGTTACGCTGTCAGGCCAGGGAGGCCAACCGCAGGAGCTGGGCCCGAAGTTCGGGATCCGCCACGGATTCGGCGGTCGTTCGCAATGCATCGCGGGTGGCTTGAGACAGGGGTTTCGGTGCTGCCAGGTCCGGTCCGGACGGAAGCGGTGGCACGACTTTGACGGTGAATGCGCCAGCCTGAAAACCAGCCGCGGTCGCAGCGTCCAGCAGGGCGTCTGCATGTTGCCGAAGCTTGGCACCCCAGACCGGTGCGTCCACCAGATAGACCAGTTTGCCGGCGCCCACATTGCCCAGACGGCAGTGCGGTAGCAACGAGTCCGGCAGGCATCGACGCAGCCGCTCATCCAGTGCCGCCAACATCTGTGCGCGCTCGATGAGTCGGCCAAGTCCAGCTTCGCCCGCCGCCTCCAGCGCCGGGCGCGGTGCGGAGGAGGCCTTGGCTGTGCCCTGCAGACGCAAGTCAGACGGTTTAGGCATGAATCTCATTATCGTAGCGAAATTCCTGAAATCGCCGAAGCGATTTTGCGTTCACGACGACCGCAAATTGCTACTAGGCGTCGCCGGGGTTCTGGCGGTTCTCATCATGCT
>JANXRT010000500.1 GCA_025356735.1 Acetobacteraceae bacterium
CATTTCGCCGGCTTGTTGCAGATCGACCGACAGCAGGCGCGACACGCCGCGCTCCTGCATGGTGACGCCGTACAGCCGGTCCATCCGCGCCATCGTCAGCGGATGGTGGGTGACGACCAGGAACCGGGTCGAGGTCTCCCGCACCATGTCCTCCAGCAGCGCGCAGAAGCGCTCGACGTTGGCGTCGTCGAGCGGCGCGTCGACCTCGTCCAGCACGCAGATCGGTGCCGGGTTGCACAGGAACACGGCGAAGATCAGCGACAGCGCGGTCAGCGCCTGCTCGCCGCCCGACAGCAGCGACAGCACGGCAAGCTTCTTGCCCGGCGGCTGGGCGTAGATCTCGAGCCCGGCCTCAAGCGGATCGTCCGACCCGACCATCGCCAGATGCGCCCGGCCGCCGCCGAACATGCGGCTGAACAGCGCCTGGAAATGCCTGTCCACCTGCTGGAACACCGCGGCCAGCCGTTCGCGGCCCTCACGGTTGAGGTGCCCGATCGAGCCGCGCAGCTTGGCGATGGCGGCGGCGAGCTCGTCACGCTCGGCGGCGATGCCGGCGAGCCGGGTTTCGATGTCGGCCGCCTCGATCTCGGCGCGCAGGTTGACCGGGCCCATCTCCTCGCGTTCCCTTTGCAGCCGCTCCAGCTTCCTTTTCGCTTTTTCTTCCGTGTCAACGGTCAGCTCCGCCGGCGGGTCGGGCAACGCCGCATCAGCGCCTAGCCGTTCCAGGATGCGCTCGGCGACCGTGCCCCAGGCGTGGTCGGCCTGCTCGGCGTGGCCCTCGGCGCGGACCTGGCTTTCCCGGGCGGCGGCCAGGCGCGCCTCGGCGAGGCGACCGGCGCGGGCGGCTTCCTGCGCCCGGTCAGCGGCTTCGGTGAGGGTAGAAGCGGCAACCCGGTGCGATTGCTCGGCGGCCTGCAGCGCGTCCAGCGCCTGGGCGCGGCGGCCGGCGATCGCTGCGGGTGCGGCGGCCAGCGCCGCGTTGCCGGCGGCAGCCTTGGCCTGACGGGCGGAGATGTCGGCGACGCGTGAGGCCGCATCACGGGCGCGCTCGCCCCAGTCGGCACGTTCCCGCGCGATCGCGGCCAGGCGCTGGAGGCGGGCGGCGTGATCGCGGGAAAGATCGTCGCGGGCGGCACGGGCCAACGCCTCATCGCGGCGGCTGGCCGATTGGGTGGCGCGGGTGCGCTCGACCGCAGCGCGCAAAGCCGCGGCGTCGGGTAGCCGGGATGCGGCGGTGCCGGCGGCGAGGCATGCCGCGTCGGCGTCCGCGCATTCGGGCAATAGCCGGGAAAGCTGCTGCTCGACAGCCTCCATGCGCGCGGCGGCGGCGGCGGCGGCCTGGGCCAGGTTGTCATGCGCGGCGCGCGCCCGCTCCATCCGCTGCTCGGCATCGCGCCGGGCGGCGCGGGCGCGCTGCTCGGCGGCGGTGGCGGCACCGGCCTGGACGTCGGCCTGCGCGCGAGTGGCGCTCGCGGCATTCGCCGCCTGCCGGGCACCGGCAAGCTCCGCCGCCAGGACAGCAAGCCGGTTGCGCTGCTGCAGCCGCACCGCGGCGGCGGTCGGCGTGCCGGCGCGGATGGTGTAGCCATCCCAGCGCCACACGGCACCCTGTCGGGAAACCAGCATCTGGCCCGGCAGCAGGTCCGGTTGCAGGGCGGCGGCGGACGCATCGTCCTCGACCAGTCCGATCTGCGACAGCGCACGGGCCAGCGTGCCGGGAAAGCGCACGACCTCGGAAAGCGCCGTGGCGCCGGGCGGCAGCGCCGGCACCGGGTCAAGGCCGGGCAGGTCGCGCCAATGCCGCGCCGCCGCCTGGTCGGCGGCCGACGACAGTTCCTCGCCGAGCGCCGCGCCTAGCGCTGCTTCCAGGCCTGGCGGCACGACCAGCGCGTCGAGCAGCGGCGGCCAGCGCTCGTTGTCCTTGACGCCGAGCACCTGGCGCAAGGCGGCGGTCTCCGCGGCCAGCCGGGCCGCGGCCGAGCCGGACAGCGACTCGTCGGCGCGTGCGCGGACCAGCGCGGCCTGGGTCAGCAGGCGCGCCTGCTCGGCGTCTTCGAGCAGCGCGCGGGCGGCGGTCAGCGCCGCATCGGCGGCGTCGCGTTCGCGGCGGGCCGCTTCCAGCCGGTCGGGGTCCACCGCCTGCGCGGCGATGCGGGCGCGCTCCTCGCCTACCTTCCTGGCCTCGTCGGAAAGCCTTCGCGCGCGCTGCCCGGCCTGGGCCAGCGCCTCGGTCAGCGACTGCGCCCGGGCGGAGGCGATCGCCGCCGCCTCGATGGCACGGCTGGCTTCGGCCTCGGCCGCGCGTACCGCCTCCGTGGCTCCGGCAACGTCGTCCCCGGCTGCCGCGATGCGCGCGTCATGACCGTCCCCGGCGGCGTCGAGGGCCTGGTTTTCCATAGCCAAACGTTGTTCGGCGACCGTCGAATCGCGGGCAAGCTGGCCGGCATGGCCGAGGTCGCGGCCAAGCTGCTCATGGCGCAGCTCCGCCTCGGCGAGCGCCGCCCGGGCGCGGACATCCTCGGCGGCGATCTGTTCCTGCGCCACGCGGCACCGCTCCAGGACGGTCCGCGCATCCGCTTCCCGCGCGCGAAGCTCCGGCAGCCTTGCTTCCTGCCCGACCGAAGCGGCCTCGAGCGCGGTCGCGGCCGAAGTCGCCTCGGCCACGGCGATGCCCGCCTCGTGCAGGATTTTTCGCGCGGCGGTGCGGGAAACATCCGCCCGGGCGCGGACGACGGCAAGGAACTCCTGCTCGGCCTGGCGCACCGCGCCGGAGATGTTGCGGAACCGGCTGGCCTGCCGCGCCTGGCGCTTCAGCGCGCCGAGCTGGTTTTCGAGCTGTCCGCGCAGATCCTCGGCGCGGGCGATGTTGGCCTCGGCGGCGCGCAGCTTGAGCTCCGCCTCGTGGCGGCGCGCGTGCAGCCCGGTGATGCCGGCCGCCTCCTCCAGCACCGACCGGCGCTCGTCCGGCCGCGCGTTGACGATCGCCCCGACGCGGCCCTGGCTGACCATGGCCGAGGAACGCGCGCCCGAGGCGAGGTCGGCGAACAGCGTCTGCACATCGCGCGCCCGCGCCTCGCGGCCGTTGATCCGGTAGGCGCTGCCGCTGCCGCGCTCGATCCGCCGGCTGATCTCGATCTCCGGCGTGTCATGGAAAGGCGGCGGCGCCAGCCCCTGGGCTTCCTCCAGGGTCAGCGTGACCTCGGCCAGGTTGCGCGACGGGCGTGCGCCGCTGCCCGCGAAGATCACGTCGTCCATCTCGCCGCCGCGCATGTTGCGGGCGTTGCTCTCGCCCATCGCCCAGGCCAGCGCCTCGACGACGTTCGACTTGCCGCAGCCGTTGGGGCCGACGATACCGGTCAGCCCCGGCAGTATCTGGATGCTGATCGGTTCCGCGAAGCTCTTGAAGCCGGCGATCCGCAGTCGGGAGAAATGGACGGGCAAGGTCAGGCGGCGGCGGCCACGAGGTCGGAAAACGCCTTGAACTCCATGGCGCCCGAGGTCGTCCGGCCGTTGATGACGAAGCTCGGCGTGGCGTCGATCTTGTACTTGGTCTGGGCGGTGTTCTGCTGGGCCACGATCCATTCCTTCAGCGATGCGTCGTCGTAGGCGGCATCGAAGGTCGGGCGCGCCATCCCGGCCAGCGCCGCGGTCTTCCACAGCTCCTCGCGCGGATCGACGCCGCGGCCGAACGCCCAGCGGTCCTGGTTGGCGAACAGCGCCTGGACAAACGGCTCGTAGCGCGCGGCCGGCAAGGTGCGGGCGACGGCGGCGGCGGAAAGCGCCACCTGGTCGAGCGGGAAGTCGTTGTAAACGAAGCGCATCTTGCCGGTGTCGATCAGCTCGGCCTTGATCCGCGGGAAGGTGGTCCGCGAGAACGCCGCGCAATGGGTGCAGGTCAGCGAGAAGAATTCTAGCACCGTAACGCGGGCGTCGGCGTTGCCGACCGAACGCTCGGTCCTGGCCGACGGCAGCGTCGCCGCCTCTGCGGCGTAGGCTGGGGCGGCGTAGGCTGGGGCGGCGTACGCCTGGGCGTTGATCGCGAGCGGGGCGCCGGCGGCGACGGATAGCAGGAAGCGGCGGGAGAACTGCATTTTCACCTCGGTTTCGGATCGATCTATTACGACGACTCGGCGGGAGTCGAGGGTGCCGGCGCGGCGCCGCGCCGGCTGGTGAGCACCGCCCGGCCGAGTGCCGCCAGGGCGTCACGCAGCTCGCCCTCCGGCAGCAGGCCGACGGCGCGGTTGACGCGGCGCCTGGTGTCCTCGGTCGGCACGGCGGCGGCCGGCGGCGGCGGTTCGGCCACCGGGGCCGGCGCGAAGCCGAGCCGCTCGACGATGACGACGCCGAGGTGGAGGTTGATGCGCGCGATCAGCTGCGGCGCCAGATGCTGCAGCTCCATCGCGACCGGGCCGGTGCAGGCGATGGTCAGGCGGCCGGCGGTCAGCCTCTTGGGCAGGGTCAGCGCCGCCAGTGCCGGGCCGACGATCGCCGGCCAGTCGGCCATCACCTGGGCCGCCGCCGGCGAGCGTTTGCGCAGCGCCGGCCGGGCGATGCCGGGCACCAGCGCGCCCAGCGGCCGCGGGCCATAGACGTGGCGTGGCCGCGCCGGGCTATAAGCGTGGCTCGGCTGCGCCTCGGCGTTCTTGCCAGCGTTGCCGGTTATGGCCATAGGTTGCGGCGTGTCCCGTGCCCGCCTGCCGCTTCCCGAACCGTCATCCGCCATGCCGCCGGCATCCCTGCTGTTGTCCTGGTACGACCGCAACCGCCGCGCCATGCCCTGGCGCGCGAAACCTGGCGAAGCCGCGGACCCGTACCGGGTCTGGCTGAGCGAAATCATGCTGCAGCAGACCAACGTCGCGACGGTGATACCGTACTTCGAAAGGTTTGTCCGCCGTTTTCCGGACGTCCAGGCCCTGGCGGACGCCCCGATCGACAGCGTGCTGGTGGCCTGGGCCGGGCTTGGCTACTACGCCCGCGCCCGCAACCTGCACGCCTGTGCCCGGGCGGTCGCGGCGGCCGGCGGCTTTCCGGCAACCGTGGAAGCTTTGCTGACGCTGCCGGGCATCGGGACCTACACCGCGACCGCGATCGCCGCGATCGCCTTCGGCGTGCCCGGCGTTCCGGTGGACGGCAACGTCGAGCGCGTTACGGCGCGGCTGTTCGCGATCACCGGGCCGCTGCCGGCGGCCAGGCCCGCGCTTCGCCTGGCGGCCGCCGACCTGGGGCGCGATCCCGATGCCGCCGCCCGGCCGTCCGACTTCGCCCAGGCGCTGTTCGACCTCGGCGCCACCCTCTGCACGCCAAGGGTGCCGGCCTGCGCGCTGTGCCCATGGCTCGGCCATTGCAACGCCCAGCGCCTGGGCATCGCCGCCGAGCTGCCGCGCCGGGCCGAAAAGAAGCCGCTGCCGGTGCGCTTCGGCGCCTGCTTCTGGCTGACCGACAATATCGGAAACGTGCTGCTGCGCCGGCGCCCGGCGCAGGGCCTGCTGGGCGGCATGACCGAACTGCCGGGCACCGAATGGCGCACCGCGCCGTGGTCGCCCGAGGAGATGCTCGCCGGGGCGCCGATCGCCGCCGACTGGCGCGGGGCCGGCGAGGTCCGGCACGTCTTCACCCATTTCGCGCTGCGGCTGACGGTATTCTCGGCGAACGTCGATCGCTTCGACGCCGCTGGCTCCGCCCACCCGGTCGCGGCATTGGACCAGGCGGCACTGCCCACGGTGATGCGGAAATGCGTGGCGCTGGCAACGGCGCAACGCCCCGCCTTGCCTCCGTCCGTGCAAGACAGCATCTTGCGACTTCCCTTCGCCGGAGAGAAATCATGAAGGTCCGCGCCGCCGTCGCCCGCAGGGCCGGCGACAAGCTGTCGCTCGAAACGGTCGATCTCGAAGGCCCGCGGCAGGGCGAGGTGCTGGTTGAAATCCGCGCCACCGGCATCTGCCACACCGACGAGTTCACCCTGTCGGGCGCCGATCCGGAAGGCCTGTTCCCCGCCATCCTCGGCCATGAGGGCGCCGGCGTGGTGGTCGAACTCGGCGCCGGCGTCACCAGCCTGAAGAAGGGCGACCACGTCATCCCGCTGTACACGCCCGAATGCCGGCAGTGCGAGTACTGCCTCAGCCGGAAAACCAACCTCTGCGTCGCGATCCGCGCCACCCAGGGCCGCGGGCTGATGCCGGACGGGACCAGCCGGTTCTCCTGCAACGGCGAAGCCATTTCGCACTACATGGGCACCTCGACCTTCGCCAACTACACGGTGGTGCCGGAGATCGCGCTGGCGAAGATCCGCGCCGACGCGCCGCTGGAAAAGGTCTGCTACATCGGCTGCGGCGTCACCACCGGCATCGGCGCCGTCATCAACACGGCCAAGGTCGAACCGGGTGCCCGCGTCATCGTGTTCGGCCTCGGCGGCATCGGCCTGAACGTGCTGCAGGGCGCCCGCCTGGCCGGCGCCGAGATGATCGTCGGCGTCGATCTCAATCCCGCGCGCCGCGCCATCGCCGAAAAGTTTGGCATGACGCATTTCGTCAACCCGGCCGAAGTCGAGGGCGATCTCGTGCCCTACCTCGTCGATCTGACCAAGGGCGGCGCCGACTACACGTTCGAGTGCGTCGGCAACGTCAAGCTCATGCGCCAGGCCCTCGAATGCGCCCATCGCGGCTGGGGCAAGAGCATCGTCATCGGGGTCGCCGGCGCCGGCCAGGAAATCTCGACCCGGCCGTTCCAGCTCGTCACCGGCCGGGTGTGGATGGGCAGCGCCTTCGGCGGCGCGCGGGGGCGCACCGACGTGCCGCGCATCGTCGACTGGTACATGGACGGCAAGATCAACATCGACGACCTGATCACCCACGTGCTGCCATTCGAGCAGATCAACGAGGGCTTCGACCTGATGCGCCGCGGCGAGAGCATTCGAACCGTCCTCACCTACTGAAACCGGAGGCTGAAATGACCAACCAAGTCG
>JANXRT010000505.1 GCA_025356735.1 Acetobacteraceae bacterium
CCGACCACTCGACCCGGTCGAACCACACGCGCTTGCCGCCGCTGGTCAGGTCCGCGGCTTCGCCGCGCGGCACATAGCCGTCGAACTTTGCGCAAGCCACGCGGCTGCCTGAGATGAACTCGTCCCTGAGAAAGCGGAATGGTCCCGAGCCCACCATCTCCGTCACCGGCTTGAACGGATCGGTCTTCGCCAGCCGCTCCGGCATGACCATCAGCAGGCTGGGCGCGGGATGGGCGAGCGCATCGAGCAGAGCGGGCATCGGCCGCTTCAGCTTGATGCGGATCGTCCGGTCGTCGGCCTCGTCGATGGTGTCGACAAATCCGCGCAGCGCCTGGCCGAAGCTGTCGCGCGCCGACCACCGCAGAATACTCGCCGCCGCATCTCGTGCCAGCACCGGTTCGCCGTCGTGGAACCTGAGCCCTTCGCGCAACTGGAGCGACCAGGTGCGTCCATTGTCGGAAACCGTATGGCCGGCCGCCATCTGTGGCTGTGGCCGCAGATTAGAGTCGACGCCATAGAGCTGATCGAACACCATCAAGCCATGTTCCATGGTGACACCGGCGGTCGTGATCGTGGGATCAAGCAGACTCAGATTGGCGGAGGGGATGAACCGTAGGATGCGTGAGTTCTGCGCCAGCGCCGGCCGGGCCAAGCCGGCTGCGCTGGTGGCCGCGAGCACCGCACGCCGGCTTAGCCTTGGGGTGTGGCCTCTCTCGCTCCACCGCTATTCTGTTTCATGGCTGGAGCCTTTCCCCGGTGTTTTGCCAAGCCCGGAGCTGCCGCCGACGTGCTTGCCGGTGCCGGTCAGGCGTTTAAGCGTTTAGGCGACCCTACAACTCCCTGAGAAAAAGCAAATCGGTCCGCCGCGGTGATCCGGAGAGATCGAGCGCTCCCTTCAACCGCTCCAATGCGCTTTGGAATCCACGAGCGCGCTGCGGTTAATGCACCCTAGCCAAAGGGACGGATGCCGGTCCGGAGGGCCGTAAAGGACGTCACGCCGCTGGCTTCAAGCCGGGAAAAACCCGGATCGGCGCCGTCCCTTCATTCTGTTCCAGCGTCAGCTGGCCGCCCCGGGCGAGTTCGAGGCTGGCGACGAGTGTGCTGGAGACGGCGACACGGCAGCGTCGGGCGCGGCTGGGCGCGTCGGCGGCGAGGGCCGGCAGAAAGGCGGCCAATGCGCTGCCGGGCGGCAGGGTTGGCAGGCGCTCGGCGATCAGCGTTCGGGCGTCGCCGGGCCGCCACAGGGAAAACGGCCGCGGCCGGTAGGTCTCGACGTCGGGTGGCAGCTGCAAGGCGAGCAGGCAGGCGCGGAGCAGTTCGGTGAGGTCGCCGACGCGCCCGGTTGATGGCGCCGGCGCGTTGCCGCGGCGGAAGACGTCCCGCCCCAGCTGACACCGCTGTTCCAGCCAGTCGGCGGCCGCGGCGAGTTCAACACGGCGAAGCAGGGTCTGCTGCAGCGCCGCGGCGTCCTTGGCGGCGGCCTGGGCTTCGGGTGCATCGGACGGCAGCAGCAGGCGCGAGCGCAGCAGGGTCAGGTTCGCCGCCATCACCAGCCAAACGCCCCAGCGGCCGAGCACCGCGCTGCCGCCAGCACCCGGCAAGGCGGGATCTTGCAAAGCATCGTCGCCGCGATCGAGCGCGGCCTCGAGGGCTGTCGCGAATGCCTCCACCAGGGCGAGGATCGACAACCGGGAAAGATCGATCTTCTGCGCCCGCGCCATCTCCAGCCACCAGTCGAGCGGGCCGGCGAAGCCCTCGACCGACAGCACCGGCGCGGTATCGGCCAATCCGGTCGGGATACGCGGCGGGTCCTCCCACGCAGCGGTCACGACGTTGGTGCCGACCGAGATGGCGGTGTCGGTGCCGTCCATGGCTCGGGTGGCCTTGATCGCCGCAACCATCGCCGTCACAGCAGGCCGTAGGTCGGCCGCAGCTCGAAGCGCAGCGCTGGCCAGCGCCGGGCGAAGGCGGCGATGGCCGGCCAGGGCGACCAGTCGGCCGACCAGAAGCCGTAGCGGACGCAAGGTCCGTCCGAGCGCTGCTGGACTGCGGGCATGATCTCGACGTGGCGCAGCGGCTGCGTCGTGCCCCAGTGCCGCCATAGCCAGACGAGAGCCGCCGGCTTGTCGGGGCCGCGGCACAGGATTGAGCTTGGCACCGGCAGCAAGGCGTGGAGATCGAGCGGGCAGGCCCGGCTGTGGCCAACGCGGGCAACGGCCAGCGCGTGGCGCCGGGCCATCGCCTTGCCCAGCTCGGCGGCGAGTTGCCTGGCGCCGGCCACCCGCAGGGTGCGGCGATGCGGCGGCGGCGGTGAGGCGAGCCGGAGAAAAAGGTCTTCGGTCAAGCTGTCGAGGTCGAGCTGCCAGGGCACGGTGCCAGCGCCGGCCGCGGCGGCCTGAAACGTGGCTACCGCCGCGTCCGACCCGAACACGGCAAGCCGGTGGTGCAGCCAGTCGGTGTGCGCCAACGGCACCGGGAGCCTTGAAGCATCCAGGTTTGTGTCCGCCGAAAGCCCGTCCTTGGCCGTCTCGGCTTCCATCGCGACCACGGCCCTCCCGACAAGGGCAACGGCGGACCCGGCCTCGTTCCGGCCGCACGCCGCAGGACCGGCGTTCATGGCAGCACCAACAAATCCATCGCCTGCATCAGGGTTTGAACTATCGGAATGTCGTCGCTCATCGTCCGCCGCGGGCGACAGGCTGACCGGGGCTGGCGCGCCGGCGACCGTAGGGCCAGGCAGAGGATCGCCGTCGGCGTCCGTCGGGTTCGCCGTTTGGGTCGCGCTTG
>JANXRT010000511.1 GCA_025356735.1 Acetobacteraceae bacterium
AGCCGGCGGCACCATCGGCTCGGAACTGGCGCGCCAGGTCGCGGCGCTGGGGCCGGAAACCCTGACCCTGCTCGACAACGGCGAGTACGCGCTGTGGCAGATCGACCTTGAGCTGGCCGAGACCTATCCCCTGCTCGCCCGCCGCGCGGTGATCGCCGATATCCGCGACGAGACCCGCATCCGCGGCATCTTCGAAAATTGCCGGCCGCAGCTGGTGTTTCACGCCGCCGCGCTGAAGCACGTGCCGATGGTCGAGGCGAACCCGCTGGAGGGGCTGCTGACCAACGCCGCCGGCACCTTCCACGTCGCCAACGCGGCGCGTGCCGCGGGCGCCATCGCCATGGTGCTGATCTCGACCGACAAGGCGGTCAACCCGACCTCGGTGATGGGCGCCTCGAAACGGCTGGCCGAGATGTACTGCCAGGCGCTGGATGTCGCGGCCCGTGTCGCGGGCGGCAGCGCCATGCGCTGCGTCACGGTGCGGTTCGGCAACGTGCTCGGCAGCACCGGATCGGTGGTGCCGCTGTTCCAGCGGCAGCTGGAGCGCGGCGGGCCGCTGACCGTGACCCACCCCGACATGCAGCGCTACTTCATGACCGTGCGCGAGGCGGTCGGGCTGGTGCTGCAGGCCAGCGTGCTGGGAGCTGGCGAGGCGATCCAGAACGGCGGCATCTTCGTGCTCGACATGGGAGCGCCGGTGAAGATCGTCGATCTCGCGCGCCAGATGATCCGGCTGGCCGGTTTGCGGCCGGAGCGCGACATCGAAATTCGCTTCACCGGCCTGCGCCCCGGCGAAAAGCTGTTCGAGGAGCTGTTCCACGGCCGCGAGCCACCGGCACCGACCGGCCACCCTGGCTTGCTGATGGCGACCCCGCGCACCGCCGACCCGGCGATCGTCGGCCGCGCCATCGAGGAGATCGCGACCGCTTGCCGGGCCGGCCAAATTCGCATGGCGCTGACCTCGCTCGGCCGGTTGATCCCGGAATTCGAGCACAATGCGGACGGCTCGGCCGGCGCCGATGAAAGTTTCATACGCGCATGAATATCCCGTTTCTCGATCTCAAGGCGCAGCAGAGACGTATCGAGCCCGAACTGCGCCGCAGGCTGGAGGCGGTGCTGGCGCATTGCCAGTTCGTGCTCGGCCCGGAAGTCGCGGAGCTGGAGACCGCGCTTGCCGCCTTTTGCGGTGCCGCCCATTGCGTGTCGGTGTCATCGGGCACCGACGCGCTGCAGATCGCCATGATGGCGGAGGGGATCGGTGCCAATGATGCGGTGTTCCTGCCGTCCTTCACCTACACCGCGACGGCCGAGGTGCCGCTGCTGCTCGGCGCCACGCCGGTGTTCGTCGATGTCGATCCGCGCACCTTCCAGATCGACCCGGCGCATCTCCAAGCGCGCATCGCCGACGTTCGTGCCGCCGGCCGACTGAGGCCCCGGGCGCTGATCGGTGTCGATCTGTTCGGCCAGCCGGCCGACTGGCCTTCCCTCAGCGCCATCGCGGCCCGCGAAAACCTGTTCACCATCGACGACTGCGCCCAGAGTTTTGGCGCCAGCCTGGCGGGTCAGAAACTCGGCCGTGCGGCGGACGCGACAGCCGTCAGCTTCTTTCCGTCGAAACCGTTCGGCGCCTACGGCGATGGCGGCGCGCTGTTCACCGAGAGCGCCGAGCGTGCGGCGCTGTACCGTAGCCTGCGCACCCATGGCGAGGGCACCACGCGGTATGAGGTGCTGCGCACCGGGATGAACGGCCGGCTCGACACGCTTCAGGCGGCGGTTCTGCTGGCCAAGCTGACGGTGTTTCCCGAGGAGCTTGCCATCCGGGAGCGTATCGCCTCGATCTACGACCGTAGGCTCGGCAACGTCGTCACCATTCCGGCAAGGGTGCCCGACAGCGCCAGCGCCTGGGCGATCTATTCGATCCTGTTGCCGGATGCGGCATCGCGTGACCGCGTGCAGGCCGCGCTGAAAGTTTCCGGCGTGCCGACCGCGATCTACTACCCGCGGCCGCTGCACCGCCAGCCGGCCTACGCCGAACACCATGACGGCGCTGCCCTTCCGGTGTCGGAGGATCTGGCCGGCCGTATCCTGGCGTTGCCGCTGCACCCCGACCTATCCAACGAGGCCATTGATTTCATCTGCGATTCCGTCGTCACGACCCTAAAGTAACGGGTCACAAGGGTCTAGACCCTTGGCGGGGTTTGGGGCAGCGCCCCCACCTTGCTAAGCTGCTGTCAACCAGAAACCAAGGGAACGAAGCCATGCA
>JANXRT010000525.1 GCA_025356735.1 Acetobacteraceae bacterium
TGCTGGCGCCGGTCCGCGAGAGCTGGGCCAAGAACGAGCCGCTGCATTGGACCCGGGTCAACCGGCTGCCGGACTACGTCTACTACAACCACTCGGTCCACATCGCCAAAGGCATCGGCTGCTCGAGCTGCCATGGCGCTATGAATGAGCAGAATCTCACCTATCCCGCGCAATCATTCACGATGGAGTTCTGCCTGACCTGTCACCGCGCGCCGGAGAAGTTCGTGCGGACCCAAAACGAAGTTTGGAACATGCAGTGGAAGGCGCCGGCCGACCAGGCGACGCTCGGCCCGCAACTGGTCAAGGACTACCACATTTCCGGTCCACAACGCCTGAGCGAATGCTCGATATGCCACCGGTGACGCCGTGACCGAACTTCGCAAGACACCGGCCCAGTGGCGCAGCCTCGACGCCCTGGCCGACACGCCGGAATTTCGAACGTTCCTGGAGCGCGAGTTCCCCGCCGTCACCGACCTGTCGGTCGGGCCGGAGCGGCGCAACTTCCTCAAGCTGATGGCGGCGTCGTTCGCGCTGGCCGGGCTATCGGGCTGCGACGATCCGCCGGACGGGCGCGACCAGGAGGTGCCCTACGTCCGCGCGCCCGAGCGCATGGAGCCGGGTACCTGGCTGCAATATGCCTCGGTGGCGCTGCTCGACGGTTTCGCCAACGGCATCCTGGTAAGCACCCGCAACGGCAGGCCGCTCAAGATCGAGGGCAACCCCGAGCATCCGTGGAGCCGCGGCGGCACCGACGTGCAGGGACAGGCGTCGGTGCTCGGGCTGTACGACCCGAACCGTTCGCAGACCGTGCGCCGGCTAGGCCGCGCCAGCTCGTGGGCGGCGTTCCGCAGCGAGACCGGCGCGCGCTTCGCCACATTGCGCGGCACGCGGGGAGAAGATTTCCGCCTGCTGACCGGTCCAGTGACCTCGCCGCTGGTGCTGGCCCAGATAGAAGCGATACGGGAAGCCTACCCGGCCATGCGCTGGCACAGCCACGCGGCCGTCGATCGTGCTCCGATGTACGAGGCTACGCGGCGTGCCTTCGGCCGCAGCCTGGAGACACGCTGGCGGTTCGACCGGGCGCGGGTGATCGTGGCGCTCGACGGCGACTTCCTCGATGCCGGCGTGCAGCAGGTCGGCGCGGCACGCGACTGGGTGGCGGCGCGGCGCGCCTCGATCGCCGCCGGCGGGCTGCTGGCCATGCACGCCGCCGGGCCGATCCCAAACCTTACCCTCGCCAAGGCCGATTTCCCGGTTGCCGCCAGTTCGGCCGAGATCGCGACGCTGGCCCGGCGACTGCTGGCCGATCTCGCCGGCCCGGGCGCGCCGCCGCCGGCCACCGCCGATGCGCCGGCGCTCGATCGCTGGCGGGCCCGGGCCGCCGCGGCGCTGCACGCGGCGCGCGGTTCCAGCCTGGTGGTCGCCGGCAGCACCCAGCCGGCCGAGGTGCAGGAGGCGGTGCACCGCCTGAACTTCCTGCTGGGCAACCAGGATCATACCGTCTTCCACACGGCGCCAGTGGTCGCGGAAGCGGACAACCTTGCTGACCTGGTCGCGGCGATGCGGTCCGGCACGGTGCGGACCCTGGTCATGTTGGAAACCAACCCGGCCTACGACGCGCCCGGCGACCTCGGCTTCGCCGCCGCACTCGACCGCGTCGAGCTGAAGATCCATGCCGGGATGCACATGGACGAAACCGGCCTGCGCGCCGACTGGCACCTGCCGCTGTCGCACCCGCTGGAGTCGTGGGGCGACGCGCTCTCGCTCGACGGCACGGTCGGGCTGCTGCAACCGACGATTTCTCCGTTGTACGATAGCCGCTCGGCGGCCGAGATCCTGGCCTGGCTGGCAACGGCCGAGGAACATGCCGGACGCGATCTGCTGCGCAATCGGTGGCAGGGCGACGAGACCGACGACGCCTTCGCGCCGCACTTCGAGGCGATGCTCGGCGCCGGTTTCATCTCCGGCTCCGCATTCCCGCCGGAGCGCGTGCGGCCGACTCCTGCCGGTCCCCCGGCGGTAGCCGGCTCATCCGGGATCGAGGTGCTGTTCCGGCCCGACCCCTCGGTGTGGGATGGCTCGCTGGCCGACAACCCCTGGCTGCAGGAACTGCCCAACCCGCTGACCAAGCTGGTATGGGAGAATGCCATCACCGTCGGGCCGGCATTCGCCACGCGCGAGCATCTGGTCCAGGGCGACATGGTTGTGCTGGAAGCCGACGGCCGGCGCATCGAGGGGCCGGTCTGGATCCTGCCCGGCCAAGCGGACGCCACGATCGGCGTCACCCTCGGCTATGGCCGCTCCGTCCCGGACCGGATCGCCTATGGGCTCGGCTACAATGCCTTCTCGTTGCGCCAGGCGAAAGACCCGTGGCGCCTGGCCGGGGTCAGCCTGCGCAAGACCGGCCGCACGCAGCGCCTCGCGACCACCCAGGACCACAGCACGATGGAGGGGCACGACTTCGTCCGCGTGCAGCCGGCCGGCGCGGCACCGGTCGGCGACGACCTCGCCTACACCCAGCCGACGATGTTCCCGCCCGGGCAGGTGGACGGCCACCAGGATGACCGCAAGGACGGCCGGGGCGACAACCGGGCATGGGGCATGGTCATCGACCTCGACTCCTGCATCGGCTGCAACGCCTGCGTCACCGCCTGCCAGTCGGAGAACAACATCGCGGTGGTCGGGCGCGAGCAGATCGAGCTTGGCCGGGGGATGCACTGGCTGCGGATCGACCGCTACTACGAGGGCCCCGCCGAGGCCCCGAAGACGCATTTCCAGCCGGTGCCGTGCATGCACTGCGAGAACGCGCCGTGCGAGGTCGGCTGCCCGGTGGAGGCGACCTTGCACGACCATGAGGGTCTCAACTTGATGGTTTACAACCGGTGTGTCGGCACCCGGGCGTGCTCCGGCTACTGCCCTTACAAGGTGCGCCACTTCAACTACCTCGACTATTCGGCGGGGGCCAAGCCGTCGGCCGCGCTGCAGCGCAACCCGCAGGTCACGGTGCGCGCGCGCGGCGTGATGGAGAAATGCACCTACTGCGTCCAGCGTATCGCCGGCGCGCGGATCGAGGCCGACAAGGCCAACCAGCCGATCCGCGACGGCCGCGTGCAGACCGCCTGCCAGGGCGCCTGCCCGACCCAGGCGATTACTTTCGGCGACTTAAGCGACAACACCAGCGCCGTCGCGGCGGCACGGAAAGATCCCCGCAACTACGCGCTGCTCGGCGAGCTGAACGTTAGGCCGCGCACGACCTACCTGGCCGAGATGGCGCCGGCCGGCGCTAAGACGGAGGGCTGAGGATGGCGAGCGACTTCGCTTTGTCCGCTCCGTTGGCCGACTTGCCGAACGAGGCGATCGTGGCGCCCGGCGAGAGCTGGGAGTCGGTCGGGCGCGAAGTCACCGGCCTTGCGATCGACCACCGTATCGGCGCGCGCTGGTGGATCGCCTTCGCCGGCGCCCTGGCGCTGGTCGGGCTGATGGCCGCCACCACCGCCTGGCTGCTGATCCAGGGCGTCGGCATCTGGGGCAACAACACCCCCGTCGTCTGGGCGCTCGACATCGCCAGCTACGACTGGTGGATCGGCATCGCCAGCGGCGGCCTGGTCGTTTCCGCCCTGCTGCTGCTGGTCAGCGCCGAGTGGCGCGGCGCGCTGAACCGCATCACCGAGACGATGGCCGTGGTCGCCGCCGCAGCCGCCGGGCTGTACCCGATCCTTCATCTCGGCCGGCCATGGTTCTTCTTCTGGAACCTGCCCTATCCAAACACCTTCCTGCTCTGGCCGCAGGTCCGCAGCCCACTGTTCTGGGACGCGGTGGACATCGTGAGCTTCCTCGGCATCGGGCTGTCGTTCTGGTATGTCGGCATGCTGCCCGACCTCGCCGCCATGCGCGACCGTGCGGTCGAGCGGCTCGGCGACAACGGACTGGCAGGCGTTCCGAGCGGCGGGCTGCGCGTGTTGCGGGCGCAGATCTACGGCATCGCGGCGCTGGGCTGGCGTGGGTCGGCGCTGCACTGGCAGCGCTGGTCGCAGGCCTACCGCGTCATTGCCCTGTTCTGCGTGCTGCTGGTGGTGTCGCTGCAGACCGGCGCCGCGGTGATGTTCGCCGGCACCGTCGAGCCGGGCTGGCACGATACGCTGCTGCCGGTGTCGTACCTGTTCGGCGCGATCTTCTCCGGCGTCGCGATGGTCGCGGTCCTGGCGGTGGTGTTGCGCCACGTCTTCCGATTGGCGCCGCTGGTCACGCCGCGCCATTTCGATCTGCTGGCGATGCTGCTGCTCGGCCTCGGGCTGATCAACCTTTACTGCTATGCCGCCGAATTCGGCACGATCTGGCTGACGGGCAGCGGCTTCGACAAGGCGACGCTTGGCCGGCGGTTCATCGGGCCGCATGCCTGGAGCAGCTGGGCCGTCATCGCCTGCGCGCTGGTCCCCGTGCATCTGTTCTGGGTTCCGGCGTTGCGCCGGTCCGCGCTGGCGCTGCTTGTCGTCGGTCTGCTGGTTTCGGCCGGGATGTATGCCGACCATTTCATGGTCATCGTCGTCACCCTGCAGCACGATTTCCTACCCTCCGCCGATCAGGCCTACAGCGTCAATCTGTGGGAAGTCGCCACCTTCGCCGGCACCATCGGGCTGTTCCTGGCGCTGCTGCTGCTGTTCCTGCGCTATCTCCCGGCGGTGTCGATCGTCGGGCTGCGGCAATCGATTCCACCCGGAACGCCGCGTAAAGCGGGAAGTGGGGTCCGTGGCTGAATACGAAAATTCGCCGCTATGGGGCGTCAGCGCCGAGTTCGAATCGGCCGACGCCATGGTGGCGGCGCTGCGGGAGCTGCGCCACCACAACCTCGGCCGGCTCGACAGCTTCTCCCCGGTGCCAGTTCCCGAGGCGGCGGCGGCCCTCGACCTTACGCGCCGGCCGATCCACTCCTTCGCCTACGCCGGTGCCCTGCTGGGGGGTGCGGTGATGTTCGGCATGTGCACCTACGCCACCGTCTGGTCATACCGCTTCAACGTCGGCAACCGGCCGCAATTCGCCTGGCAGGCCTTCGTGGTGCCGAGCTTCTCGTTCGCCATGCTGGCCGGCACGGTGTTCGCCGTCGTCGCCCTGCTGGTGCGCAGCCGGCTGCCGCGGCTCAACCATCCAGCCTTCAACATTCCCGATTTCGGCCGCGCCACCTCCGACCGGTTCTTCGTCGCGGTCGAGGCGCAAGATGAGAAATTCGATCCGGATCGGGTGGAGCGCGTGCTGACCGGGCTTGCCCAGCAGCCCCGTCACATCAGCCGAGTATCGCGATGAATACGCGTAACATCCTGCTCCTGCTGCCGCTGTTGGTCTTCGTCGGATGCAAGCGCCAGGACATGTACACCCAGACCCGGTCGCAGACCTGGGACCGCAACGCGTTCTTCGCCGACGGCACCTCGATGCGCCACCCCGTCGCCGGCACGATCGCACGCGACGCGCCCAATCCTCCGGTGGCGCCGCCCGCCACCATCGATGCGGCACTGTTGGCGCGTGGCCAGGAGCGTTTCGGCATCTTCTGCACCCCCTGCCACGGCCGCGCCGGCAACGGCGAGGGCATGATCGTGCAGCGCGGCTTTACCCATCCGCCGAGCTTCGTCGAAGGCGAGCTGCGCGAGGCCAAGACAAAGGTTTTCTACGACGCCATCACCTACGGCCACGGCGCCATGTACAGCTTCGCCGACCGCGTCTCCCCCGCCGACCGCTGGGCGGTGATCGCCTATATCCGCGCCCTGCAGCTGAGCCAGAATGCCGATGTGGCAAGCCTTCCGGCCGAGGACCGGGCCCGGCTGGAGGCAAGCCCCCGCCTGGAGGCAAACCAATGACCACCACCCGAGCCGCGTTGTGGATCGGCGTGCTCGGCCTCGCCTTATGGCTGCTGCTGGCAGTGTCAGGGCGTCAGGCGATGCCGTCCTACCTCGCTGCCTGGCTGTTCTGGATGGCCCTGCCGCTCGGCGCGCTGCCGCTGGTGATGCTGCTGGAGTTTTTCGACGATCACGGCTGGACACTCCTGCCGGTGCTCCGCCGCCTGCTGGTGGTGCTGCCGATCGGCGCGCTGTTCGCCATCCCTGTAATGGTCGGCGTTTCGCCGCTGTACCATCGCGTCGGGTTGACCGACGGCCTACCCGGCTGGTGGATGGCGCCGCGCTTCCTGGTGGCGCGGATGATCGTGCTGCTGCTGGTGTGGTCGGTGCTTGCGATCGTGTTCCGGCGGCCGTCGCCGCGCGGCCCGCGAAAGGGCCTGGCGGTCGCCGGGCTGCTGCTGCATCTCGTCATGGGCAGCCTGGCCGCGCTCGACTGGATGATGTCGCTGGATCCCGGCATCGGTTCCTCGGCCTTTGGATTGCTGGTGATCCTGGCGCAGGTCGGCGTCGCGCTATGCGCCGCGGTGCTCATCCTGGCGCTGGGCAACAGGGGCGCGGCGCTACCGCTCGAGGTCGCGCCGATGATGGCCGGCGCGCTCGGCGCCTGGATGTTCCTGCACTTCGTCCAGTATCTCGTCGTCTGGTCGGCCAACCTGCCTGGCGAGGTGACCTGGTACCAAAGCCGCGCGCTCGGCCTCGGCGGAGTGGTCGCGGGGTCGGTTGCCGCCGCCGCCGTGCTGGCGGTCGCCATGCTGCTGTCGCATCGGCTCGTGCGCGTGCCGGCGGTGATCGCCGGCATCGCCGCCATGCTGCTGCTGGCCCATCTTCTTGAAATCCTATGGCTGGTGACGCCGCCGTTCCGGGGACGCTTCGCGCTCAGCCTGGCGGATCCGTTGGCACTGCTCGGGCTGGGCGGACTGGCCGTGTTCATCATGCTGACCATCTTGCCGGCGCAGGAAAAGACACATGCGCGCGCCTAGGCTCGCATCCTTGCTGGCCAACTGGGCCGCCCGCGCCAGCGTGGTCCTGGGCGGCGTGGCGCTGCTGGATTTCGTCGCCCCGCGGCCGGCTGCCGAGCCAGCCGCCGCGAACGCGGCGCCTGCCGGAAAGCCGGCCGACGACACCGCGAAGCTGGGACGTGGCCAGCCGGACACGCCGCCCACCGCCCGCGCCCGCGCCGCCGGGCACGAAACCCGCGACCTGAGCGGCGGCACCCTGGCCCTGCTGGTGGCCGGGCTGGGCGGCACGGCGGCTGGCGTCATCGCCCTGATGATCGGCGTGATGAGCTATCTCGACCATTCCCAACGCGCCTCCGAGCCGCAATTCACGGCCCAGCAGACCACCGCCATCGTGCCGCCGCCGCCGAACCTGCAGGCGGCGCCGCTCAGCGACATCGCCGATCTCCATCAACGCGAGGAAAGCCTGCTCGCCAACTACGCCTGGATCAATCCCGGCCACACCCGTGCCCGCGTGCCAGTGGCGCGCGCCATGGCGGTGATGGTTGGTCGCAGGCTGGATGACCCGCCATGAACCCCAACGACCATCCCATCGCGCTGTGGCCGGCTTCGGCCTCGGCCAGCGCCGTCGAGACTGACTGGCTGATCCTGGCCTTCACCGTGCTGACCCTGCTGCTGGTGGTGCCGATCTTCATCGGCGTGACGATCTTCGCCATCCGCTACCGCGACGGCAACAAGGTCAACCGCCAGCACAGCGACAGGCGCGATCGCATGCTCGAGCTCGGCTGGATGCTGATCCCGTTCACCCTGACGCTGTTCTTCTTCGCCTGGGGTGCGCGGATGTTCATGGACCACAAGAACCCGCCGGCCAACGCGACCCGGATCGAGGCGATCGGCAAGCAGTGGATGTGGAAGTTCCAGCACCCGGGCGGCGAGGCCGAGATTAATGACCTGCACGTGCCGACCGGCGAGCCGATCCTGATCAACATGATCTCGCAGGACGTGATCCACTCGCTGTACATCCCCGCCATGCGCATCCAGGTGGAGACGCTGCCGGGCCGCTACACCCAGTTATGGTTCCAGGCCGACCGGCCCGGCACCTTCCGGATCTACTGCAGCGAATTCTGCGGCACCGACCACTCGGCGATGGACGGGCTGCTGACGGTAATGACCCCGGCCGACTATTCGGACTGGCTGGCCCATTCCGGATCGAGCGCAAGCATGGCCGAGGCGGGCAAATCGCTGTTTTCTGCCTATGGCTGCACCGGCTGCCACCGCGGCACCGACACCGACCGGGCGCCGACCCTGGCTGGGCTGTATGGCCGGCCGGTCAGGCTGGCTGGCGGCGGCACGGTCGCTGCCGATGACAGCTTCCTGCGCGACAAGATACAGAACCCCGGCCACAACCCGATCGCCGGCTACCCACAGGTCATGCCGTCGTTCAACGGCATCATCCCCGAAGACGAGCTGACCCGCCTCGTCGCCTACATCCGGCAACCCCCGACCACCCGCAAGCTTTCGGCCTTGCCGACGCCTTTGATCGAAGCCCCGCCTTCGATCGTGGCCCCATCTTCCGTTCTGGCCCAGCGTTCACCCCTGGCGGAGCCCTCGCTGCCATGAGCCCTCTCGACATCACGCTGCGCGATCCCGAAACCCCGCGCTCCACCCTTGGCCGGCCGCCGGACTACCTGCATGAGGCGCACACGCTGCGCTCCTGGTTCTTTACCACCGACCACAAGCGCATCGCGCTGCTGTATCTCGCCACCATCACCGCCTTCTTCGTCGTCGGCGCCATCGCCGCCGGCTTGGTGCGGCTGTCGCTGATCGTGCCGAACGGGCAGATCTTCACCAGCGACACCTACAACAAGCTGTTCACCGTGCATGGCGTGGTGATGGTCTGGTTCTTCCTGATCCCGTCGATCCCGGCGACCTTCGGCAACTTCCTCATCCCGCTGATGATCGGCGCCAAGGACCTGGCGTTTCCGCGCCTCAACCTGCTGAGCTGGTACGTGTTCATCGGCGGCGGGCTGTTCACCGTGGCCGACCTCGTGATCGGCGGCGTCGATACCGGGTGGACGTTCTACGCGCCGCTCAGCACGACCTTCTCCAACACCTATGTCGTGCCGGCGTTGATCGGGGTGATCATCGTCGGCTTCTCCTCGATCCTCACCGGGCTCAACTTTGTCGTCACCATCCACACCATGCGCGCTCCGGGCATGACCTGGTTCCGCATGCCGATCTTCGTCTGGACGCATTACGCGGTCAGCTTGATTTTCCTGCTCGGCACCCCCGTAATCACCATCACGCTGATCCTGCTGGTAATGGAGCGCAGCTTCGGCATCGGTGTGTTCGACCCGAGGCTCGGCGGCGACCCGGTGCTGTTCGAGCACCTGTTCTGGTTCTACTCGCACCCCGCGGTCTACATCATGGTGCTGCCGGGCATGGGCGTGATCAGCGAGATCGTGCCGGCCTTCGCCCAAAAGAGATTGTTCGGCTACCGGTTCGTGGCCTACGCCTCGCTCGCGCTGGCCTCGATCACCTTCTTCGTCTGGGGCCACCACATGTTCGTCAACGGCGAGAGCAACCTTGCCGCCTTAGTTTTTTCGCTCCTGAGCTTTGCCGTCGCGGTGCCGTCGGCGGTCAAGGTTTATAATTGGACCGCAACGATGTACAAGGGCAGCATCCGGCTGCAGACGCCGATGCTCTACGCGATGGGCTATATCGGGCTGTTCGTGCTGGGCGGGCTGACCGGGCTGTTCCTGGCGACGCTGTCGATCAACGAGCACACCCACGGCACCTACTTCGTGGTCGCGCACTTCCACTACATCATGGTTGGCGGCACCATGCTGGCCTTCCTCGGCGGCTTGCATTTCTGGTGGCCCAAGTTCACCGGCAAGATGTATCCCGAGGCCTGGGGCCGGGTTTCCGCGATCTTCATCTTCATCGGCTTCAACGTCACCTTCTTCCCGCAATTCCTGTTGGGCTACCTCGGCATGCCGCGGCGCTACCACGATTATCCGCCCGAGTTCCAGCTGCTCAACATCGTCTCCTCGGCCGGCGCCACTATCCTCGCGGCCGGCTACATCTTCCCGATGATCTACCTGATCTGGTCGCTATGGTTCGGGCGCCAGGCGCCGAGCAACCCGTGGCAGGCCAAGGGGCTGGAATGGACCACAACCTCGCCGCCGCCGACACATAACTTCGAGACGCCACCGACGGTCGATTTCGCTCCGTATGACTACCCATTGCGAACGCCCGCCGATGTCTGACGTAACCTTCCCGGTCGGGATCGACGTCCACGAGCAGTTCGCCAACGCCGACCAGCAGCGCCACGCGGCACAGCTCGGTATGTGGATCTGGCTAGTGACCGAATTGCTGCTGTTCGCCGGGCTGTTCATGGTGGCGCTGGTGCTCCACATCATGCACCCGGGATCGGTGCGCGCCGCCGTGCTGCACTTCAAGTTCTGGATCGGCGCCGCCAACACCGCCGTGCTGATCTGCTCCAGCTTCACCATGTCCGGCGCGATCATGCTGTCGCGCATGGGCTGGCAGCGCTGGATGGTGCGGTGCATGCTGGCAACCGCGGCGCTCGGCAGCCTGTTTTTACTGTTAAAGGGCTACGAATACTACCTCGACTACGCCGAGCACATGATGCCGTTCGTGGGCCAGCCCTATGCGCTCGAGGGTGACCCGGCCTCGCGGCTGTTCACCAACCTGTATTTCGTCACCACCGCGCTGCACGGCGCGCATTTGACCACCGGCGTCGCCATCCTGCTGTGGATGGCCTGGCAGGCGCACCGGCCCGGCTTTCTCCAGGCCCGCCAGAACCGCATCGAGGTCTATGGCCTGTACTGGCACTTCATAGACCTGATCTGGATCATCGTCTTCCCGCTGCTCTACGTGGTTGGCCGATGAGCACCCAGCTTTCCATCGCCCACGATCCCGCCGCCCGGCACGCGCTGTGGCAGCGGATGCGGGTGCCGGCCTTCGCCTTCGTCGCGTTGATGTTGTTCCTCGCGGCAATCGTCGGGCTTGGCGCGCTGGCACCCTCGCGCACCGCCTCGTTCATCGAGATCGGGCTGGTCGCCTGCATGATCCTCACCGTGCTGCTGTTCTCGATGGAGGTCCGGCTGGAAACGCCCCTGATGCGCTTTTTCGCGCTGATCGGGTTTGCCTGGGTCGGTATCCTGTTCGGCATGGTGCTGCTGGATTATCTGAGCCGCTGAAGCGAAGCGTTGGGGTTCTGCCCCAAACCCCGCCCCACCTTCAAGCATTGGGGATGCGCCCCGGGGCGCATCCCTTGAGGCTAGGCCAGCGCCAGTTCTTGGTAGCCCTCCGCCGCCACCTGGTCGCATCTCTCGCGGTAGGCCGGCGCACTGCCGCTGTAGCGCGCGATGATGCGGGTCTGCTTGCCTTCCACGTTGCTGTTGATGCCGGTCATCCACGAATCGATCTCGTTGGCCAGCAGCCCCTCGCCCAGCGCCTTGACGTGGTTGGTCCACGAGGCGACTCCGGCGTCCGTCGCCTCCAGCCGCGTCAGGCCGTTTTCACGGGCGAACCGCAGCAGCCCGGTTACCCAATCGACGTTGTACTCGATGCTGCGCGGGATGTTGCCAAGCGCGGTGTGCGGCCCCATCAGCATCATCATGTTGGGAAAGCTCTCTACCAACACGCCGAGATACGTCTGCGGGCCTGTTTTCCATTTGTCCTTCAGCGCCAGCCCGTCGGTGCCGCGAATGTCGATGCGGTCGAAGCTGCCGGTGATGGCGTCGAAGCCGGTGGCGTAGATGATGATGTCGAACTCGTGGTCGGCGGCGCTGGTCCTGATGCCGGTCGGGGTGATGCGCTCGATCGGCGTTTCCAGCAGGTCCACCAGGGTCACGTTGTCCTGGTTGTAGACCTCGTAGTACCGGGTCTCCAGCGGCACGCGGCGGGTGCCGAAGCCGTGGTTCCTGGGTATCAGCTTCTCCGCCAACTCGGGGTTTTTCACCCGGCTTCGGATCTTGCGGGCGACGAAATCGGAGATCAGCGCGTTGGCGTTGCGGTCCGTCAGGATATCGCGAAAATTGCCCTGCCAGATGCCGAAGCCGGGCTGGCCGTAGAGTTCCTCGAAAAACGCCTCACGCTCCTCGTCGGAAACCTCGAAGGTGCCGCGCGGGTCGGCGGTGTGCAGGAAGCAGGCGAAGGTTTCCTGGCAGCGTTTGAACATCTCGGGATAGCCCGCCTTGATCACCGCCATTTCAGCCGCGTCGATCAGCCCGTTATGCAGCGGCGCACACCAGTTCGGCGTGCGCTGGAACACCGTCAGGTGGCCGACCTGGGACGCGATGGTCTGGATGGTCTGCACGCCGGTGGCGCCGGTGCCGATCACCGCCACCCGCTTGCCGGCGAAATCGACCTTCTCGTGCGGCCATAGATACGTATGGAACGATGAGCCCTGGAAGCTGTCGCGGCCCTCGATCCGCGGCATCGTCGGCGCCGACAGCGGGCCGAGTGCGGTGATCAGGAAGCGCGTGCTGAACCGGCTGCCATCCTGCAATGCTATATCCCACCTCCGCGTCCCCTCCCGGTAGTGCGCCGACGTCACCCGGCTGTCGAAGCGGATATCGCGGCACAGGTCGAACTTGTCGGCAACATGGTTGAGGTAGCGCAACGTTTCCGGCTGGGCCGAAAAATGCTCCGACCAGTCCCACTCCTCCAGCAGCTCCTTGGAGAACGAGTAGCTGTAGGAATAGCTCTCGGAATCGAACCGTGCGCCTGGGTAGCGGTTCCAGTACCAGGTGCCGCCGACGCCGCTGCCCGCCTCGAGCACCAGCACCCGCATGCCAAGCTCGCGCAGCCGATGCAGCTGGTACATGCCCGAGATGCCGGCGCCGATGATGATGGCGTCGTAGTCCAAATCTGATGCGGCGCCGGGACGGGCCTGGGCTTCTTGGGTTATCGACATAGGCTGGGTTCCTGCGTACGTGATGCGGTGGCGATGCCGCGTTGTCAGCGAAAATAGCGAAGGATTTCCTCCTCCCACAGTTCTAGCTGCCCGGGATCGTAGTCAAGCGGCGACAGCACGAGATATTCCATGCCGGCCTCGGCAAGCTCGGTGATCCGCGCGCGGATGTTTTTCGACGTTCCAAGAAAATAGCAGCTCCGCAGATGCTCGAACGAGCGGTGCGTGCCCATCACGCGCTCGATCAACGGCTGCTGCTCGCGCAACGCCACCGCCTCGCTGTCGGTCGCGACGATGTGGGCAAAATTCAGGTGGCCGAAAACGAGTTCCGCGCGGGGCCGGCCGATCTCCTCCAGCCGCCGCTCGATGTGCCGCCAATCCTCGATCACGCTTTGGTTGGATCCGGCGGCGCGCGCGATCCAGCCGTCGGCGCGCCGGCAGATGCGTTCGAGCACGCTGGGCGCGATCGTCTCCGGGTCGGGCGACAGCGCGGTTTTGGCCTTCGCCCCGCCGGCGACCCACAGGAAAGGCGGCTCCGGCAGCGCGGGCTCGATCGTCACATCCTCGAAGTTGTAGTAGCGGCCGGCATGGCTGACCGCCTCGCCGGTCCATAGCCGCGCGAAGATGTCCAAGGCCTCGTCGGTGCGCCCGCCGCGCTGCTTGAGCGGCACGCCGGCGACGGCGAACTCGTGCGCGTCCCAGCCGGCACCGACGCCGAGTTCGAACCGGCCGCCGCACAGATATTGCAGGCTGGCGATCTCCTTGGCGAGGAACACCGGGTTGCGGATGGCCGGGATCAGGATGCCGGTGGCGAGCTTGATTTTTTCGGTGCAGCCGGCGGCGAAGGCCAAGGTTTCGAGCGGTGACAGCCAGCCGGTGCCGTACAGCCCGCGCGCCGTCAGCAGGTGCTCGGCCACCCACAGCGCCTCGAAGCCCATCGCTTCGGCCCGGGTCGAGAAGTCGCGCAGCCGGGCGGCGCGCCCGTAGTCGAGGTCGGAGAACGAGAAGCTCGGCAGCATCAGCCCAAACCGCATGGCGTGCTCCTATCTGCCTACGGCAACGGTCTCAGGCACCGCGTCGAGGCTAGCCAGCGCTCGGCCACGCGTTTCCGGCAGCATCAGCAGCCCGGCGATCATCAGCCCGTAGCCGAGGCAGCAGAACAGCCCGATCGCGGCACCGAGCCCCATCTCCTTGGCGAGGAAGCCGACCAGTGCGGGGAACAGCGCGCCGATGCCGCGGCCCGCATTGTAGCAGAAGCCTTGCGCGGCACCCCGCACCGCGGTCGGGAACAGTTCGGTCATGAAAGCGCCCATCGGCGAGAACATCATGTAGCTGATGAAGCCGAGCGGGAAGCCGACCAGCAGGATCATGTCGTTGCTGATCGGCGCGAACAGATAGATCATGGTCAGCGCGACCGAGCCCAGCGCGGAGATCATGAACGTCGCCTTGCGGCCAACGGCGTCGGCCAGGTAGGCGCCGGCGATGAAGCCGCACAGCGAGCCCAGGATCAGCACCAGCAGGTAGCTGCCGGTGCCGATCGCGGTCAAATGACGCTCGGTCTTGAGGTAGGTCGGCAGCCAGATGCTCAGCGCGTAGGTGCCGCCCTGGGCGCCGGTGACCATCAGCACCAGCTTGGCGACCATCGACGAATGCGGTTTTCGCAGCGGCGAGAAGATGTGGCCGAGGCCGACCCGGGCCTTGCCGGGATCAATCTTCGGCTCCTCGACGTAGCGGCGGATGAAGAACACCAGCCCGGCCGGCAGCAGCCCGACCCAGAACAGCGCGCGCCATGCCAACGCCTCCGGCAGCCAGGCGAAGAAGCCGGTATAGAGCAGCGCCGCCGCACCCCAGCCGATCGCCCAGCCGGCCTGCACCAGCCCGACCGCGCGGCCGCGGTAGCGGTCGCGGATGACCTCGCCCATCAGCACGGCGCCGGCCGCCCACTCGCCGCCGAAGCCGAAGCCCTGCATCGCGCGCAGGAAGAACAACTGGTTGTAGTTCTGTGCAAAGCCGCACAGGAAGGTGAACAGCGCATACCATAGCACCGTGACCTGGAGCACCTTGACCCGGCCGTAGCGGTCGGCCGCGGCACCGGCCAGCCAGCCGCCGAACGCCGACACCAGCAGGGTCACCGTGCCGAGCAGCCCGGCCTGGCCGGTTGAGATGTGCCACACCGATAGCAGGCTCGGGATGACGAAGCTGAATATCTGCACGTCCATCGCATCGAGCGACCAGCCGCCGAAGCAGGCGCCCATGGTGCGGCGTTCCCGCGGCGTCAGTTCGGCGAACCATCCCAGCATCGGCTTCCTTCTCCCTCTCCTGGCGCCCGACCTTCTGGCCGGGCATACCCTGTCGTCGTGCCGAGCATGATCGGCACATCGAATGCACGCAACCGCTACGGCGCCCCGCCTGCCCCGGCCTGTTGTTTTCCTTGACAATGCTGCACCGCGCCATTAAACGACCGGTGCGCCCCTTGATGTGGTTCTGCGCGCTGCCAGTCTTTTGGCGATTTTTTTGGCGTCCGTGTTCTCACAGGCGGCAGCTGCAAAAGACCAACACGCTCTTCAGGTAGCCCATTCTCTCAGCAATTTGCGCCGGCTCGCGGTCCTGCCGACTGCGTTCGACACGCGACTCCTGCCCAGATGCAGCCCGCCTGTCCGATTTACGGAAGAATCCCCACTACATGACTACCAGCTTTGAATCCCTTGGTCTCGCCGCGCCCCTGCTAAAGGCGCTGGCCACCGAGGGCTATACCGTTCCCACCCCGATCCAGCTGCAGGCGATCCCGCACGTGATGACCGGGCACGACCTGCAGGGCATCGCCCAGACCGGCACCGGCAAGACCGCGGCCTTCGCGCTGCCGATCCTGCACCGGCTGATGGCCCAGAATCGCGCGCCGGCGCCGAAATCCTGCCGCGTGCTGGTGTTGGCCCCGACCCGCGAGCTCGCCAGCCAGATCGCCGACAGCTTCCGTGCTTACGGCCGCGACACGAAACTCCGCACCACCGTGATGTTCGGCGGCGTGCCCAAGCCGCGCCAGTCCCGCGCCATCGCCGGCGGCATTGACATACTGGTCGCGACCCCGGGCCGCCTGCTCGACCACCTCAACGATCGCGCCGTGCGGCTCGACCTGACCGAGATCCTGGTGCTCGACGAGGCTGACCACATGCTCGACCTCGGCTTCATCGTGCCAATCCGAAAGATCGCCGCGATGTTGCCGGCCAAGCGCCAGACGCTGTTCTTCTCCGCCACCATGCCCAAGGAAATCGGCGAGCTCGCCGGCAAGCTGCTGCACAACCCGGTCCACGTCGCTGTCGCCCCCGTGGCGACGACGGTCGAGCGCGTTGAGCAGCAGGTCATTTTCGTGGACACCGCGCGCAAGCGGAACCTGCTCACCGACATCCTGCACAACGACAAGCAGATGGCCGGCAACACGGGCCGCATCCTTGTCTTCACCCGCACCAAGCACGGCGCCGACCGCGTCGTGAAGCATTTGGAGCAGGTCGGCGTGCAGGCCGACGCCATCCACGGCAACAAAAGCCAGCCGCAACGCGAGCGTGCCCTCGCCGCCTTCCGCTCCGGCCAGGTCAAGGTGCTGGTCGCGACTGACATCGCCGCCCGCGGCATCGACGTGGACGGCGTGACGCACGTCATTAACTTCGACCTGCCGAACGTGCCGGAAAGCTACGTCCATCGCATCGGCCGCACCGCCCGCGCCGGCGCCACGGGGGTGGCGATCAGCTTCTGCGATGCGCAGGAGCGGGCATTCCTGCGCGACATCGAGAAGCTGATCCGCACCAAGGTGCCGGTGATGCCGAGCCCGGCCCGCGCCGCCTGAGCTTCGACATCAAGGTTCCTGGCTAGTCTCATTAGGGGTCGTAGGATAGGCGATCTTAGAGCCCGTTTGAGAATGCGCTGTGCCGAGCCAGAGGCGCCGCTTGGCGCCGCCTGGCGTGGCTTTCGAGAACCGGAGCGGAGCGGACCTTTGGGTCCGTGAGCACCGGAAGCGGAGAAAGCCGCGTCGGATGACCGGCACAGTAGCATTATCAAACGGGCTCTTGGGTTGCCTGATGCCGATCGTGTCAGGTCGGGAACAATTCCGGCAGCCGGACGTAACCCCATCTGACGGAGACAAATGATGCAGGAAGACGATCTACGCGCTTCTGGCAACATCGAAGACCGGCGCGGAATGGGCGGGGCCGCCAAGGGCGGACTTGGGATCGGCGCCATCGTTGTGCTCAGCCTGCTCGGCTGGGCCACCGGCATTGATCCGCGCCTGCTTATCTCCGGCGCGGAGATGGTGACCCAGGGCCCAAGCCAGTCGACCTCCGTTCAGCAAGGGTCCGTTCAGCAGTCCACCCCGCGCGACGCGATCGGCGGGTTCGTGGCCAGGGTGCTGGGCGAAACCGAGGACGTCTGG
>JANXRT010000537.1 GCA_025356735.1 Acetobacteraceae bacterium
TGTTCGCCGGCTGCGGCACGCTGACCTTCGCGCTGGCGGCCCACATGCGGGTCGCCGCCTACGAGGGCGATGCGCCCGCCGTGCTGGCGTTACGCGACGCCGCCAACCATGCCGGCCTGGCTGGACGGGTGGAAACCCACCTTCGCGACCTGGCCCGCCAGCCGCTCAGCGCCAAGGAAACTTCTTCCTTCGCCTGCATCGTGCTGGACCCGCCCTTCGCCGGCGCCTTCGACCAGATTGGCCTGATCGCGGCGTCGGGCATTAAGCGGGTGATCTATGTCAGCTGCAACCCGGCCGCCCTGGCGCGCGACGCGGCGCTGCTGCACGCCGCCGGCTACGCTCTTCTCAGCGCCACGCCGGTCGATCAGTTCCTATGGTCGGCGCGGCTGGAAAGCGTTTGCGTGTTTGCGCGCGAGCGGCGTTCCGCCTAAGTAATGGAGGTCGCAAGCCGTAAAAGGCCAGGGCTTGGCCCTGAACCCACCAAGGGGCCGTCGCCCCTTGGAACCCCTTTACTTAGAAAATCCGCTCCAGGACGCTATCCTGGCGGGGTTAGGGGCAGAGCCCCATGCTTGCCTGCTAGACATGGAAGCTTTCGCCGCAGCCACATCTTCCCTTCTCGTTGGGGTTGGTAAAGGTGAACCCGCTGGTCAGGTTCTTGGCCTCGTAATCCATCACCGTGCCGATCAGGAACAGCGAGGCTTTACGATCGACCAGCACGGTCAGCCCTTGGTCGGTGACGACCTCGTCGGTCGGCGCCGGCGTCTCGACCCAGGACATGTCGTAGCTCATGCCCGAACAGCCCTTGGTCTTGACGCCGATGCGCAGAGTCATGCCCTCCTGGCCTTTTGCATACAGCGAGCGCAGCCGATCGGATGCGGCCTCGGTCAGGGTCATCAGCGGCGGCAAGGCGCGTTTCGGGCGGGCGGGGGTCAAGGTGGCACTCATCGAACTCACTCCACTCAGAACATGTTCAGCTGCAGCCGGGCTTCCTCGCTCATCCGTGTCTGGTCCCAGGGCGGATCCCACACGGTCTCGACTGAGCAGGAGGTAACGCCGGGAACCTGGCGCACGGCAAGCTCCACCATCTCGGGCAGTTCCTGCGCGCTCGGGCAGTTTGGCGCGGTCAGGGTCATCTCGACCTTCACCGCGCCGGCATCGTCGATCTCGACGGCATAGATCAGCCCGAGTTCGTAGATGTTGACCGGGATTTCCGGGTCATAGACCGTGGCGATGGCCGAGATCAGCGCGTCCTCGCTCGGCCGCGGCTCGATCGCGCCATCCGGGGTCCAGCTGCCAGGGGTTGCCTCACTCACTGCTCGCCTCCTGCTTGTCATCCAGCGCCGCGATCAGGGCGTGCCACGGCAGGGTCGCGCACTTTACCCGCGACGGGTATTCATGCACGCCCGATAATGGTTTCAGTCGTTCCAGACCCATGCAATCCGGGCATGTTCCCGTCCGCACCATGTCGCCGAAATCGGCAAACAACCTTCCAACCTCACCCCGGTTGAGGCCTTGCACAGCCTCGGTCATCAGGTCGCCTGCGGCGATGCTGATGGCGCAGCCACGAGCCTCGAAGCCGGTTTCGGCGATCGTGTCGTCGGCACCGTATTTGACCCATACCTGCACCCGGTCGCCGCACATCGGATTGTCGCCCTTAGCGGTCGCATCAAAAGAAGCCAGCCGGCGCATATGCTCCGGCCGGCGGCCATGCTTGAGGATAACGTCCTGATACAGGTCGCGGACATCGTCGAACATCACTTGAAGAACTCCGAAACGCGAACCAGCGTGTCGGCCAGGAAGTCGATCTCCTGGGTTGTCGTGTAAATTCCAAAACTGGCGCGTGCGGTGCTGTCGAGGCCCAATCTCCGCATCAACGGCTCCGCGCAATGCTGGCCAGCACGGACCGCGATGCCCTGGCGATCCAGCAACGTCGCGACGTCGTGCGCGTGGGCCTGGTCAAGCGTGAAGGAAACCACGCCACCACGATCCTGCGCCCGGCCGACGACGGAAACACCCTCAACGTTCGCCAGCCGCGCCAGCGCATGTTCGGTCAGCGTCGCCTCGTGCGCCGCAATGGCGTCGAAGCCGATGCCGCGCACCCAGTCGACCGCCGCCTTGAGGCCAATGCCCTCGATGATCGCCGGCGTGCCGGCCTCGAATTTGTGCGGCACCGGAGCCCAGGTCGAGCGCTCGAAGCTGACGCTGGCAATCATGTCGCCGCCGCCCATGAACGGCGGCATCGCGTCAAGCAGCTCGCGCTTGCCGTACAGCACGCCAATGCCGGTTGGGCCATACAGCTTATGGCCGGTGAAGACATAGAAGTCGCAATCCAACGCCTGCACATCGACCGTGCGATGCACCACCGCCTGCGAGCCGTCCAGCATCACGCGGGCGCCATGGGCGTGGGCCGTCCGGACGATGCGCTCGACTGGCGTGTAGGTGCCCAGCACGTTCGACATGTGAGTAATCGCGACAAGGCCGACGCGGCCATCCGCCAGCCTGGCCTCGAAGTCGGCAAAATCGAGCTCACCGGCATCGGTGATGTCGGCGACCCGCAGCTCGATCCCCGTAGCATCGCGCAGCATCTGCCACGGCACGATGTTGGCGTGGTGCTCCATGGCCGAGATCAGCACCGCCTGCCCCGGCCTGAGGATGGCGCGGCCATAGCTGTGGGCGAGCAGGTTGATCGCCGCCGTGCTGTTGCCGGTAAAAACAATCTCTGACCGGTCAGCGGCGTTGAGCAGGCCCTGCACCGCATCGCGCGCTGCCTCGTAGGCGTCAGTGGTGCGCTCGCTCATCCAGTGCAGGCCACGATGGACGTTGGCGTACTGGGTCTCCATGGCGTGGACCATGGCGTCGATCACGGCGCGCGGTTTTTGAGCCGACGCCGCGCTGTCGAGGAAAACAAGGTCCTTGCCGTGGACCTTTTGATCCAGGATCGGAAACTGCCGGCGGATGGTGTCAACATCGAAGTGACGGGACATGTCGTTCATAGCGGCTCACTTTCCCACCACCGCGACACCGCTGCCTCCAGCGCATCGCGAATAGTTTCATCAGTTACGGCATCCAGCGCCTCGGTCAGGAAGGCACGGACAAGCAGGGCGCGCGCCTGAGCCAGCGGCACGCCGCGGGCACGCAGGTAGAACAACTGGTCGCGGTCGAGCTCGCCGACCGTCGCGCCATGGCTGCACTTCACGTCGTCGGCGAAGATCTCGAGCTCCGGCTTGCAGTCGATCTCGGCGTCCGGCGACAGCAGCAGCGCCTGGTTCATCTGGTAGCCGTCGGTTTTCTGGGCAATGCGATCGACCTCGATCTTGCCCTGGAACACCCCGCGCGACCGGCCCGACAGCACGTTCTTGATGGTCTGGCGCGAGGCGCAGCCCGGCGCGTCGTGGCGCACCACCGTGGTGATGTCGGCATGCTGGCTGCCGGTCAGCAGTTGCGCGCCATTGAGGTGCACGGTCGCCCCGGTGCCGCCCAGCCTTGCATGGATCTCGGTGCGCGCCAGCCGGGCACCGAGGTTGAGCGCGAAACTGTCATAGGTCGCACCCTCGGCGATGTCGGCATACAGGGTGGAAAGATGGAACGCCGTGCGCGCCTCATCCTGCAGCCGGACATGCGACAGATGCGCGCCGGCGGCGACCACAAGCTCGGTGACCGGGTTGTGCAGGTAGACGCCGTCGCCCAAGGACACTTCAAGGATCGATAGCCGCGCGCCGGAAGCGAGGCGGATGCTGTGACGCGGATGAAAGGCGGTGGCGCGGCCAGACTGCTCGGTCGCCAGGTTGACCAGCATCAGCGTGCCGCCATCGACCCCGTCGGCCACCGAGATACGCACGCCGTCCTCGGCCAGCATGGTGTTGAGCGCCACCATGTTCTCACGCTCGGGCCGCGCCAGGGCGCCGAAATCCGGCGACCGCGCGAACGTCGAGATCGAGACGCCGGCCGGAAAGCCATCCGCCGACAGGTCACCGCGATAGCGGCCATCGACGAACACGAGGCGCGGCAAACCAACATTCGGCAGGCGCGCCAGCAGGCCGGCGCAATCGGCGATCGCCGTCAGCGGCTCGCGGAAGGATGCCTCCGCCACCGGCCGCAGGCTGGTGTATTTCCAGGCCTCCGCGCGGCGCCCGGGCAAGCCCCCGGGCAACCCATTGGCGCGGAACAGATCGGCCGCCTGGGCGCGCCGGTCCGGATCACCGGGGAGCTGGGCGCGAAAACCCTCGAACCGGGCGAGAAACCCGCCCGTCGCCGGCGCGCGTGACGATGCGACGGACGCGCTCATGCCGCCTCCGCCACCACGCCGGCATAGCCGTTGGCCTCCAGCTCCAGCGCCAGCTCCGGCCCGCCGGAGCGCAGGATGCGCCCGCCCGCCAGCACGTGCACGCGGTCCGGCACGATATGGTCGAGCAGCCGCTGGTAGTGGGTGATGACGAGCGCGGAGAACCCCGGCCCACGCAGCGCGTTGACGCCCTCGGCCACGATCTTCAGCGCGTCGATGTCGAGCCCGCTATCGGTCTCGTCGAGGATCGCCAGCTTGGGCCGCAGCACGGCCATCTGCAGCACCTCGTTGCGCTTCTTCTCGCCGCCGGAGAAGCCGACATTGACGTTGCGCTTCAGCATATCGTCGGGCATCGCCAGGTTCTTCATCTCGGCACGCGCCAGCTTGAGGAACTTTATCGCGTCGAGTTCGTCCTCGCCGCGTAGCCGACGCTGGGCATTCAGGGCGGTGCGCAGGAAGTTGGCGTTGTTCACGCCCGGCAGCTCGACCGGGTACTGGAATGCCAGGAAGATGCCCATCGCGGCGCGCGCCTCGGGGTCCATGGTCAGCAGGTCCTGACCATCAAACGTCGCCGTGCCGCCGGTGACGGCATAGTCCTCGCGGCCAGCCAGCACGTAGGCGAGCGTCGATTTGCCGGAGCCGTTCGGCCCCATCACCGCATGGACCTCGCCATTCGGCACCACGAGGTCGATCCCGTGGAGAATGGTCTTGTCGCCGATGTCAGCCGTCAGGCCCTTGATCTCAAGCATATCAGAAATCCTTAACCCACCGAGCCTTCGAGGCTCACCGCCAGCAGCTTCTGTGCCTCGACCGCGAACTCCATCGGCAGTTCCTTCAGTACTTCCTTGCAGAAGCCATTGACGATCAGCCCCACCGCATCTTCTTGCGACAGGCCGCGGGAGCGACAGTAGAACAGCTGGTCCTCGGCGATCTTCGAGGTTGTCGCCTCGTGCTCGACCTTGGCGGTCGGGTTGCGGCTCTCGATGTACGGGACGGTGTGGGCACCGCACTGGTCGCCGATCAGCAGGCTGTCGCACTGGGTGTGGTTGCGCGCGCCATGGGCCTGGCCAAGGATGCGCACCAGCCCGCGATAGGTGTTGTTCGACCGCCCGGCGCTGATGCCCTTCGACACGATGGTGCTGCGGCTGCCGCGGCCGATATGGATCATCTTGGTGCCGGTATCGGCCTGCTGGCGGTTGGTGGTGACGGCGACCGAGTAGAACTCGCCGACGCTGTCCTCGCCGACCAGCACGCAGGATGGGTATTTCCAGGTGATCGCCGAGCCGGTCTCGACCTGGGTCCAGCTGATCTTGCTGCGCGCGCCCTGGCAGATGCCGCGCTTGGTGACGAAGTTGTAGATGCCGCCGACGCCGTTGACGTCCCCGGGATACCAGTTCTGCACCGTGCTGTACTTGATCTGGGCATCATCCATGGCGATCAGCTCGACCACCGCGGCGTGCAGCTGGTTCTCGTCGCGCATCGGCGCGGTGCAGCCCTCGAGGTAGCTGACATGGGCGCCGGCTTCGGCGACGATCAGGGTGCGCTCGAACTGCCCGGTGTTGCGGGCGTTGATGCGGAAATAGGTCGAAAGCTCCATCGGGCAGCGCACGCCCTTGGGGATGAACACGAAGCTGCCATCGGTGAACACGGCGCTGTTCAAGCAGGCGAAGAAGTTGTCGCCGGCCGGCACCACGGTGCCGAGATACTTGCGCACCAGCTCGGGATGCGTCTTCACCGCCTCCGAGATCGGGCAGAAGATCACGCCGGACTTCTCCAGCGTGGCGCGGAACGTGGTCGCGACCGAGACGCTGTCGAACACCGCATCGACCGCGATCTGGCGCTCCGGCTCAGCGTCGGGGTCCGGCACCACGCCGGCCAGGATGGCGCGCTCCTTCAGCGGGATGCCAAGCTTCTCGTACATCGCCAGCAGCTCGGGATCGACCTCGTCGAGGCTGCGCGGGCCATCCTTCTTCTTCGGCGCCGCGTAGTAGTGCAGGTCCTGGTAGTCGATCGGCGGATGATCGACGCGAGCCCAGTTCGGCTCGATCATCGTCTGCCACTGCGCGAACGCTTTCAGCCGCCAGTCGAGCAGCCACTCCGGCTCCTCCTTGCGAGCCGAGATCAGCCGGATGGTGTCCTCGGTCAGGCCCTTGGGGGCCATGTCCATCTCGATGTCGGTCTCGAAGCCCCATTTGTAGCCGGAGCCGGTAACTTCCTGGACAGTATCGAGCGTTTCGGCGGCGATTGACATCAGACTATCCTACTCAGCCGCAACGACGTGCGGCGCTACAACAACAGTGCGGGGAGTGCGGAAGGCGCGCGGGATTGCCGCCTCCTGCATGTCGGCCAGGCTGATCGCGGTAAGCGCGTCGCGGATCGCCTGGTTGACCGGGTCCCAGCGCCCGGCCATGGCACAGAACCCCTCCGCCTCGCACACGCCCGACGCGCCCTCGACGCAGGCGGTAAGCGCGATCGGGCCATCGATCGCGGCGATCACGTCGGCGACGGGAATGGCGGCCAGCGGGCGGGCCAGCCGGTAGCCGCCGCGGGCACCGCGCTGCGAGGCGACAAGGCCGCCTCCCGCCAGGCCCTTCAGGACCTTGGCAACCGTCGGCTCCGGCACGCCGGTCGCGGCGGCGATGCCCGGCGAGGTCTGCACGATCTCGCCGCGCGAAAGGCGGACCAGCACGACCACGGCGTAGTCAGTGAGTTTGGAGAGCTTCAGCATAGGAGTTGACCCTCACGACCGTCGACGGACTTGCCGCGCAGTAATCAGACCAATGTGGTACTGATTGAAGGGGAAATGGCCCAACCGGATGCCCACGTCAAGGGCTTGCGCGGGTCCGCCGGCCTGGTTTCGGTCATCAAAAAGGGCGGCTCCCGAAAGGGAGCCGCCCTGATCGAGCGTGCAGCAAGGCGTGGGTTCAGGACTTGCGGCGACGGACGGCCGCGAGGCCGAGGAAGCCGGCGCCGAGGATGGCCATTGTGGCTGGCTCCGGAGTGCGAACGGTAGGAGGCGTGGCAAAGCTGGCGCTGAAGCCAACAGGAGCGCCGTCGCCTGCCTGGGTGAACGACTCAGATAGCGTAGCCGTCTGCGTCGCATAGATGCCGTTCGAGTCGTTGAACGTGCCTGTGAACAGCAATGAGATCGAGTCTACGTCGGGATTCCGCTGAAAATGACCAGAAGCCGAGGTGAAGCTGTAGCTGGCGCCCCATGTGGCGATTAAGCTACCAACCGATCCGAACGATGTGGCCGGCAACGAGGTGAACGTGTTCGGGGAGAACGTTATAGCGTCGCCAACCGTGCCAGCGGGTCCAATGAGGGTCCCAATCAGTTGGTCGGTTCCCTGCGTCAGGTTTGTCGCGTTCGACAGCAAGGTGCCAAAAGTGAAGCTTTGCTTGATGCCTCCACCGGCATTCCAGTCAGTCGTATGGGAAATCGGCGCGGCATAGGCGGGAGCCATGCTGACCGCGGCGGCTGCAAGCAGAGCGCCTCCGAGCAAAGCGTTTCGGAACGAGATGGAAGTCATCAGCAAAACTCCTTGATGTGAATCTCCGACCTTTAATCCAAGCCTGAGATGGTCTAAAACTAAATGCATGATACGTGCCAAATATTTTATCGTTCTAGAACAGGACGTTGAAAAAACTGCCAAACGGCTTCATCCAAATATGTAAACTTTTCCGACATCTCAACCAGGGATTTCGGCCTGTCGGTCGAAGTCCACCGATGAGCCTCGTCGGCCCTGGGTTCACAAGACCGCCCTCCGCGCCTAACCTTGGCCGGTCAAAAATTCGCTGCAAATACCAAGGGAAAAACATGTCCAAACCAATGCTCGAAGGCAAGGTCGCGGTCGTCACCGGCGCTGGCGGCGGCATCGGCCGCGAGATCGCCATCATGATGGCGGCCGCTGGCGCCAAGATCATCATCAATGACCTCGGCGCCTCGGTCACCGGCGAGGGCGCCTCGGCGACCCCCGCCCAGCAGACCAAGGCGATCATCGAGCAGAAGGGCGGCCAGGCCGAGATCAACACGGAGTCCGTCGCCACCTGGAGCTCGGCCGAGAAGATCATCCAGGCGGCGCTCGACCATTATGGCCGCATCGATATCGTCATGAACAACGCCGGCATCCTGCGCGACGTGATTTTCCACCGCATGACCGAGGATGACTGGCAGTCAGTCATCAACGTGCACCTGTCCGGCGCGTTCTACACCTCACGCGCCGCCGCCACCCATTTCCGCAAGCAGGAAAGCGGCGCCATGGTGCATATGTCATCAACATCTGGGTTGATAGGCAATTTCGGCCAGGCCAACTACGCCGCGGCCAAGTTGGGCATCACCGCGCTATCGAAGTCGATCGCGCTCGACATGGCGCGCTACAACGTGCGCTCCAACTGCATCGCGCCGTTCGCCTGGAGCCGCATGACCAGCTCGATCCCAGCCTCGACGCCCG
>JANXRT010000208.1 GCA_025356735.1 Acetobacteraceae bacterium
CTGGTAGCCCCAGGAGCCGCCGAACGGATGCACCATGATCGGCAGCAGCTCGACATGGGTGAAGCCCATGTCGACGGCGTAGGGGATCAGCTTCTGCGCCAGCTCGTCCCAGTTCAGCGGCCGGCCGTCGCCACGCATCCAGGAGCCGGCATGGACCTCGTAGATCGAGATCGGCGCCTGAAGGTGATTGTTTGCGGCACGCGAGGCGATCCACGCTGCGTCGGTCCATACCGGCGGCGCGGGATCGGCGACGACGGAGCCGGTGGCCGGCGCCGGTTCGGCCTGGGCCGCCATCGGATCGGCCTTCAGCGGCAGCACCTCGCCACCACGACCCAGGATCTCGAACTTGTAAAGCGCGCCGGGATAGAGCCTTGGCACGAAGATCTCCCAGACGCCGGCCTCCTGGCGCCGGCGCATCGGCAGGCGGCGGCCGTCCCAAGCGTTGAAATCGCCGACCACCGAGACGCGGGCGGCATTCGGCGCCCACACCGCGAAACGCACCCCATCCACGCCGTCGATCCGGCAGGCATGGGCGCCAAGGCAGGTCGCCATCTCGCGATGACGGCCCTCGGCGATCAGGTGCAGGTCGAGCTCGCCCAGCAGCAGACCGAAGCCGTACGGGTCTTCGGTCTCCTGGGTGACGCCGTTCCAGTCGATCCGCAGCCGGTAGCCGGGATCGGAGCACTCCGCCGAGAACAGCCCGGCGGGATGGATCCTGCTCATTGTCGCCAGCCTCGACCCGTCGGCGGAGACAAGCTCGACGCCGGTGGCCCCCGGCAGCAGGGCGCGCACCACATCGCCATGGCGCCCAAGCACGGCGAACGGATCGCCGGACCGGCCATTGACGATCGCCTCGATCATTCCAGGGTCCAATCCGACTTCATTCATGAGGCGGGTTCCCAGGCCGGATGGTCAATCGCGCGGCAAGCTCGGCCAGGCCACGCAGCGGCACGCCCAGCCAAGTTGCCCGGTTGGCGGCCTCGTAGCAGATCTCGTACGCCGCTTTTTCAATCCGAAACAGGTCGAGCAGTCCTGGCCACGCCGCATCGCTCGCCCATCGCCGCGTGGCCGCGTCATGCCCCTGCCGGTAGGCATCGGAGAAGGCGGTGACGACGCCCTGGTGAACGCGCTCGATCATCGGGGCGCGGTGTTCTCCTTCCTTCGGCGTCAATGCCGTCCGCCCCGAGACCGCGACGGCGCGGCCATAGTCGAACGAGCGCAAGATGCCGGCGACATCGCGCAACGGGCTTGATTTCTGCCGCCGCTGATCGAGGGACTGTGCCGCTCCGTTTTCGAAATCGATCAAGAAGGCGTCGTCCTTGACCACCAGGACCTGGCCGAGATGGAAGTCGCCATGGATGCGGCTCTTGAGCACGCCCGGCGCGGCGGCGGCGAGGTCTTCTATCCGACGATAAAGGTCGTCGGCATGGTCCGCCAGGAATGCCGCGTCCTCCGCCATCGTGGAATTCGGCCACGCCGGAACACGATCGATCGCCGACAGGGCCGCCCTGACCTGCGCCTGCACTTCCTTGGCCCACAGCGTCGCATCTGCCTCGGTCGCGACCTCGGGGGCGAAGGCCGGATCGTCCGACGGCTGGGCCAGCACGGCATGGAACTCCGCCAGCCGCCGCCCGACCGCGGCGGCGAAGATCAACAGCGGCGCGAAGGCGTCGGCCTCGCCGGCGGGTTCGCTGTCCTCGCCGACCAGGCTGTCGGCGGTGCGCGAGAAGAAATCCTGCATCCAGGTCCAGCCGTCGCCCTGGTTGATGATGAAGCCCTGCAGCAGGATCAGCGCCCGCATCTCGCCATCGGGGGTGACACGGGAAACCAGGCCCAGCAGCGGCGGCGAGTTGGCATAGCCGTTCTCCGCCAGGTGGCGCGTCATCTCGATCTCGGGATGAATGCCGTCCGTGGTGTGCCGCAGCACCTTGAGCATGGCGTCGTTGCCGATGATCAGCGAGCTGTTGGATTGCTCGGCCGACAGCCGACGGATTTCCGCGTCGGGCGCGATGTCGAGAGCCTCCAGCGCCGCCGTCGGCTCGAAGCGGATTTCATCGTCCCAGTCGCGGATCACCGCGTGGTCGCGCAGCAGCCGGAGGATGGTCTGCGGGAACGAATCGATGGCGAAGGCGTCGGTCAGCACGCCGACGCGGCGGCCGCGGCGGACCCGCGCCAGTGCCAGCTGCTGCGGCAGGGCGCCGGTCATCTCGTCCTCCCAGACGATGCCAAGCGGCAGCAGGTATGTTTCCGCGGCCTCGCCGGCCCCGACGCTGATCTCGACCAGCAGAAGGTCGCCGGAGGCTGCCGTGACGGCGCCGGCATGAGAAATGCGGACGACGCTCGGTGGCACACCTCTGGCGGCGAACCACCGCCGCAGCGACAGGTACGGCACCAGCAGATCGTGCTCGATCACCGTGCGCTGCGGCGAGGCGAGCATGTCGGAAACCTCGCGGCGGATGACCAGCGTCGCGAGTTCGGGTAACGGCTCGGGTGCCGGAGTATGCCAGTTCGGCAACTCCCCCTCGTCGGCCAGGATGAACCAGTAGAACGCGTAGGGCGGCAAGGTCAGCAGGTAGGGCAGCCGGCCGATCGGCGGAAAGGCCGAGCCGCCGAGCAGGTCGATCGGGATGCGGCCGGCAAAGCCGCTGAGATCGACCTCGACCGCCTGGGCGGTGCGCGCCAGGTTGCTGACGCACAGGATGGTCTCGTCCTCGTGCGTGCGCAGGAACACCAGCACCTTGCGGTTGCCGGGGCGGATGAAGGCCTGGGTGCCGCGGCCGAAGGCGCGGTGGCCGCGGCGCACCGCGAGCAGCCGGCGGGTCCAGTTGAGCAGCGAGTGCTGGTCGCGGTCCTGCGCCTCGACGTTGACCGCGGCGAAGCCATACAGCGAGCTCATGATCGGCGGCAGCACCAGCCCTTCCGGATCGGCGCGGGAAAAGCCGCCATTGCGGTCCGGCGACCACTGCATCGGCGTGCGCACGCCGTCGCGGTCGCCGAGGTGGATGTTGTCGCCCATGCCGATCTCGTCGCCGTAGTAGATCACCGGCGTGCCCGGCATCGACAGCAGCAGCCCGGTCATCAGCTCAATGCGGCGGCGGTCATGTTCGAGCAGCGGCGCCAGGCGGCGGCGGATGCCGAGGTTGAGCCGGGCGCGGCGGTCCGAGGCGTAGGTGTTCCAGAGGTAGTCGCGCTCGCTGTCGGTGACCATCTCCAAGGTCAGCTCGTCATGGTTGCGCAGGAAAACGACCCACTGGCAGTTTTCCGGGATCGACGGGGTCTGGCGCATGATGTCGGTGATCGGGAAGCGGTCCTCGCGCGCGATCGCCATGTACATGCGCGGCATCAGCGGGAAGTGGAACGACATGTTGCACTCGTCGCCGTCGCCGAAATATTCCTGGGCGTCCTCGGGCCACTGGTTGGCCTCGGCCAGCAGCATCTTGCCCGGCGCGTGCGCATCCATCGCCGCCCGGATCTTCTTCAGGATGGCATGGGTCTCGGGCAGGTTCTCGTTGCTGGTGCCCTCGCGCTCGACAAGGTAGGGCACGGCATCAAGCCGCAACCCATCGACGCCGAGATCGAGCCAGAAGCGCATCACGTCGAGCACCTCCTCCAGCACGGCCGGGTTGTCGAAGTTGAGGTCGGGCTGGTGCGAGTAGAACCGGTGCCAGTAGTAGGCGCCGGCCACCGGGTCCCAGGTCCAGTTCGACCGCTCGGTGTCGACGAAGATCACGCGCGTGCCGGCATAGGCCTCGTCGGTGTCGGACCAAACGTAGAAGTCGCGCTCGGGCGAGCCTGGCGGCGCCGCGCGGGCGGCCTGGAACCAGGGATGCTCGTTGGAGGTGTGGTTGATGACGAGTTCGGTAATGACCCGCATGCCGCGCGCGTGCACGGCGGCGATGAACGCCTCGACATCCGCCATGGTGCCGTAATCGGGGTGCACGCCACGATAGTCGCTGATGTCGTAGCCGTCGTCGCGCCGCGGCGACGGGTAGAACGGCAGCAGCCAGACCGTGTCGGTGCCGAGTTCGCGAATGTAGTCGAGCTTCTGCAGCGCGCCCTGGAAGTCGCCGATGCCGTCGCCGTTGGAATCATAGAAGGATTTCACATGCAACTGGTAGATGGTGGCGTCGCGGTACCATAGCGGGTCCGGAAGCACCGCCTCGGGTTCAGTCGTCGCGTCCGGGTCGGCAAGGTCGGCGATCGCGAGCGTCATGCCCCGGCGGTCCGCACGCGCCATATGGCGAACGGCGTGACCATGGGATCCAGGCGCAGATGGCGCCAGCCGGGCTGCCAGGTATCGTTATCGCCACGCATCAGATCTTCCACCTCCAACATCGGCACTTCGGATATCGGTGCCCCATTCGGCACGCCGGCGTCGAGGAGGTTGGCGGGAACCTCGAAGTCGGCATCCTGGACCCGGAACGGATCGAAGCTGACGGCGACGATGACCAGGTTGTCGCGTGCCTCGGTCGTCTTCGCGTAACATAATACAGAGTCATTCGAGCAGCGCAGGAACGTCACGCCGAGATGGCTCTGCAAGGCGGGATTGGTCCGCCTTATGTGGTTGAGCCGGCGTATCTCGGCCACGATGTTGCCGGGGCGATCATGGTCCCAGGCGACGATCTCGTATTTCTCGGAGTCAAGGTATTCCTCGCGGCCGTTGAGCGAGCGCGCCTCGCACAGCTCGAACCCGTTATAGACGCCCCACAGGCCCGACAAGGTCGCCGCCAGCGCGGCGCGCAGCAGGAAGCCGGGGCGGCCGGAACCGTGCAGGAATTCCGGGTTGATGTCCGGCGTGTTGACGAAGAAGTTCGGCCGGAAGAAATCCCTGGGCGCCGTGGTCGTGAGTTCGGTCAGGTATTCCCGCAGCTCGTTGGCCGTGTTGCGCCAGGTGAAGTAGGTGTAGGACTGCGAGAACCCGACCTTGGCCAGGCGATACATCACCTTCGGCCGGGTGAAGGCCTCGGCCAGGAAGATGGTGTCGGGATACAGCGCGCGCACGTCGGCGATCATCCACTCCCAGAACGGGAACGGCTTGGTGTGCGGGTTGTCGACACGGAAGATCCGAACCCCCTGCCCGGCCCAGAATACCACGACATCGCGCAACGCCTGCCACAAGCCGGGCTTGGCGCCCGCGCTGTAGAAGTCGACGTTGACGATGTCCTCATAGCGCTTGGGCGGGTTCTCGGCGTAGCGGATGGTGCCGTCGGGGCGCCAGGCGAACCATTCCGGATGTTCCTTCAGCCACGGATGATCCGGCGAGCACTGGATGGCAAAATCGAGCGCGATCTCCAGGCCGTTGGACTTCGCGGCGGCGCAAAGCTCGCGGAAATCGTCGAGCGTGCCGAGTTCCGGGTGGATCGCGTCATGGCCGCCCTCGGACGAGCCGATGGCGTAGGGGCTGCCGGGATCCTCGGGGCCTGCCTTCAACGAGTTGTTGCGGCCCTTGCGGTTGGTCTTGCCGATCGGATGAATCGGCGGGAAATACAGCACGTCGAAGCCCATGTCGCGAATCGCCGGCAACCGCGCGATGACGTCGGCTAAGGTGCCGTGCTGCCCGGCGATCGGGCTTTGCGACCGTGGAAAGATCTCATACCAACTGGCAAATCCCGCGGCGATGCGTTCCGCGTCGACCAGAACGGGTTCGCGCAGCCGCACGGCGAACGGCCGCAGGGCGGGATCCGCCATGATTTCCGCCGAATGCGGCGACGACAGCAGGGCAAGCCGGTCCGCGGCACTTCCCGCCTTCAGCTTGCCGGCCAGCTCGCCGCGGGCCACCGACGGCGCCAGCTTGCAGGCTTCCTCGACGATGGCAAGACCCTCACGCAGCTCCAGGTCGAGCGGCAGCCCGGCGGCGCGCTTCTTCGCCAGCTCATACTGGAAGCGGCCGAACTCGTCGGCCCAGGCCTCGATGTCGAACTCGTGCCGGCCAAGCCGCTCCAGCACGAACGAAGCGGTCCAGCGATCGTTGCCGGCAAGCGTCATGGCGGTTTCCTGCCACGGTGCGGCGTCGGCCGGCCGCCAACGCAGCATGACGGCGACGGTCTCATGGCCGTCGCAGATGATGTCGGCGGCAACCTCGACGGTGGCGCCGACGATGCGCTTGACCGGGAAGCGTCCATCATCGACGGCGGGCGTAACTGCCTCGATGGCGATCCGCGGCGCCTGGATCGCCATCCGGGCACCAGCGTCGGGACGGGGCGAGGCGACCGGCTGCGGCTGGTGCAGCTTCGTGCGTCTGACCTCGCCGGGAGCAAGCGGCTGGATGGCGTCGGCTGCCAGGATCGCGCCGTCGAGCGCGGTCGAAAGGCCCTGCACGGGAACCTCGGACGGCTCCAGCATGTGCGTGTTGATCAGGATCGCCGCCGGAGCCGCGCAGCGCCGTGCCATCGCCGCGACCCGACTGTTGGCGGGCGACACCAGCAGCGCCGGCTTGGAGATTTCCGGCCGCGTCTGGGCATTGAGGGCGGCGATCTCCTGTGAAAGGTCGAACCGGGAGGTCGCGGCGATGTGGGCGAACATCGATGGCGTGCCATAGACCGGATCAAGCGGCACCTGGGTGCCAAACTCGAAACCCATCGGCATTAGCCAGGCATCGCCGAACGACGCGGCGAAATCCATCGCCCGGCGATGACGCGCCTTGGCGTTCGAACCCGCCAGGCGATGGCCGAACGGCAATTCCGGCATCGCCAGTATGTCGCCGACCGCGGCCACCCGGTTGGTGTCGTCGTTCAGCCATTCGGAACGCAGGTCCCAGGCCCAGGAGGAGGAGGTCGCCAGATCAAAGCCGCAGCCGGACAGTTGCTCGATCTCCGCAGCCGAAGCGCCATCCAGCCAGGCCATGAACAGGGTGCCAGGCGACGACTTCCGCACGCCGGCGATCAGCGTGCGCCACATGTCAGGCTGTGCGTTCTGCGCGCCGGCGCAGCGGAACCCGGCAATTCCGAGTTCGATCCAGACGGCGAGTCGTTGGCGCCACCAGTCCAGCAACGCTCCGTCGCCCGCGTCGAACCTGGCCGCCATCGAGGACCGCAGGGAGGCGGATTGGCGTGGGTCCGGCGGCGCGTCGAAATCCGCGTCGGAAAAGCAACCGGGCCAGGCGGCGGCAAGCCTGGAGCCGGTGGCGACACGGTCGATAACCAGGTCCAGGACCAGCTTCAGGCCGTGTTCGCGGGCTGTGGATGCGGCCTCATGCAGGGCGGTGTTCGCGGCACAGGCACCAAGCGCCGGATGCAGGCGATCATGGTCTGCGGTGACGAAAAGGTTGCCCGAACGGCCTGGCAGAAATGGCGGGGCGATCACGACATGATCGAAGCCCATCTGCCGGCAACGCGCGAAATGGCCGGCCCAGCCGCCGACCGGACCGGCGAGCAGGGGATGGAGGTAATAGAACTTGCCGTGTTGCGGCCTGGGTCGCGGCGCGATCATGTCACTGTCCGGGGATGGCGTGGCGGCTTCATAAAACATCCTGGGCAGCAGGCAAGATGTCGGGCGAGGTAATCCCGTCCAACCCGACTGTCAGCCATCAACGCGTGGGCAACCATCAACCTATAGGCCGGGTTCCCGAACCGCTATTCTCCAGGCGAAAGGCAACCGAACCGCTGTTTCCGCCGTTTCATCGCTCGACAGGCTGCCCGCCAGCTTTCGCGCGCACGACGGAGCCTGGTTTGCCGCCGACAAGAAGGGAATGGCGCTGTTCAACCCTGATCGCCCACGTGGGGGCTTGGTGCACCCGCGGGTCACGCAGTCGTTCCTGTTGTTGTGTCGAAGCCTGATTTATCTCCAGATGAATCGCATGCAGGAGATGGCAAGATGACCGGCAACCCTGATGACGCCCATGGCCGCGAATACCGGATCAGGGAACGAGCCTACTGCCTGTGGGAAGAAGAGGGCTGCCCACACGGACGGGATCGGGAATACTGGCAGCGCGCCGAGGCGGAGATGCAGGCGGGGGAGGCGGCACCGAAAGCCGCCGATGCGCCACAACCTGCCACGGCCCGCAAAAAGCCAGGCGGCAAAGCGAAGACGAAGTCCGAAGCGCCACGCAAAACCGCCGCGACTTCCGGTTCCAGAAAATCGCAACGTGGCAAATCCGGACCCAGCACGTGATGCCCGCACGTGAAGATGATGTAATTCACCGTTCGTCTTTCGGTTGAAAGCTGAATTTCGAACAACCAGTTGCTTGTCTGTAACTCAAGTATTCCGAGCATCTGGCAAGCCATGTTTCACCAGCAACCAGGCGGTTGATATAAAAATTAGAAATCATCTACTTTGAAACCGTCCCAGGCTGTTCGTTCCTCGCAAATCCTGTTCGTGACCTCGGAAATCACCGACTTCGTCAAGGCAGGCGGCCTGGGCGAGATATCGGCATACCTTCCGCGGGTCCTCCGCCGCGAGGGTCTGGATGTCCGCGTCATGATCCCAAGCTAGCGCACCATGTTCGGGCGCCGCACCAAAATGGCGATCCTGGCCGAGCTGCCCGGCGTCGGCCAGATCCCCGCCTGCCGGATCGGCCGGGTCCACGCCGACGAAGGGTGGGCTGTTCTACGCCATCCACCTCACCACCGTCAGCCCGATCTATGCCTGCGAAATCCTGACGCCCGAGTTCGGCTGCGGCCTGGACGGATTGCTGCGCGAACGGGCTGGCCACGGCCAACTCACCGGCATCCTCAACGGCATCGACGAGAGCTATGATCCGTCGCACGACCCCCATCTGGAGCATCACTTTAATGCCCGGGATTTCTCCGGTAAAGAGAACAACGCCACCGACGTGCGTGCGGCATTCGGCCTGGAAGAGAAGACGGCGCCGCTGTTCGCGCTAGTGTCGCGCCTGGTGCACCAGAAAGGCGTCGATATGGTGGTCGAGGCCGCCGAGGTGATCGTCTCCGAGGGTGGCCAGGTCGTCGTCACCGGGCAGGGCGAGCCGGAGCTGGAACGCGCCATCGTCGGGCCGGCCGAGCGCCATCCCGAAGCGGTCGGTGTCCACATCGGCTTCGACGAGACCCTGGCGCGGCGGATGTATGCCGGCAGCGACTTCCTGCTGATGCCATCCCGCCTCGAACCCTGCGGGCTGGGCCAGATGTATGCCCAGCGCTTCGGCACCTTGCCGATCGCGCCCAACACCGGCAGCCTAGCGGACACCATCCAGGACAACGTGACCGGGTTCCTGTTCGATAAATCCTCGGTCAGCAGCTTGGGAAAAACCATCCATCGGGCTTCGGGCGCCTACACCGGCGGCCACAAGCTGCAAACGATGAAGCGCGCCGCGATGCAACGGCCAGCCGGATGGCGCGACGCAGCTCGGCATTATCATGCGCTTTATCGTCGGGCTGCAAAAGCAGGTTAGAAGGCGAGGATGGGCGCTGCCCCAAATCCCGCCAGGGTAGCACCCTGGAGCGCCTGACTTAACCGTATACCTTGCGCGCGTTGTTCATGAAGAAATCCTGGCGCTGATCTTCTGAAATCCGCAGCGGCAAGGCGTGGGACGGGTCGTCGAAGTCCCAATGCGGGTAGTCGGTCGCGAACAGCAGCCGATCCCACCCGATCCAGCCGATCGCGTCGCGCACGTGCTCGCGCGGCTCCGGCTCCTCCATCGGCTGGCTGGTGAACCAGACGTTGCGCCGCACGTATTCCGACGGCGACATCGTCAGGTGCGGCGTCTCCAGCTTGAGCTTGCGCCATTGCCGATCCAGCCGCCATGTCAGCGACGGCGCCCAGGCGAAGCCGGCTTCGACCATCACGACCTTCAAGTCGGGAATGCGCTCGAGCACGCCCTCGATCACCAGGCTGACCAGCCCGGCCTGGCTCGACTGCGCATGGCCGACCATGTCCTCGATGTAGTAGGAAGGCCAGCCGCCGCCGGTGACCGGATGCCCGCCATGGCCGAAGGCGTGGAACGCGACCGGCAACCCGGCGGCAGCCGCCGCCTCGTAGATCGGCCAGTAGCGCCGCTGGCCTGGCGGCTCGCCGGTACGGCTAAGCATCAGTACCTGCGCGAAGTGGGGGGCGAAATCCGGGTTGCCGGCCCAATATTCGATCTCCCGCACCGATGCCGCAGTGTCCTCGTACGGCACCACAATCGAAGCCTTCAGGCGGCGATCCTGGGACGTCCAGCATTCGACCTGCCAGTGGTTGACGGCATGGGTCAGCGCGCCGGAAAGGTCGGGGTGGATGGCGCCCTGGCCCGACGGCGTCAGCGGGTTGAGGATGCCGAGCGCCACGTTGTTGGGATCGAGGTGCTGGAACGCCATGAAGCCCAGGTCGCTGCCGGGTCCGCCGCCGCCCGGCGGCCAGGCATCGCGGCGCGACGCCATCGGCTGCGCCTTCGGGTAGGCCGGGCCGCGCTCGTAGGGCTGGCGATGCGTCAGGCCGAACGTTGATAGATGTTCCTTCCACCGCGCCGACAGCCATGGATCGAGCTCGTGGACCGATTTCAGACGCGGATGGATGTCGCAATCGGCGATCATCAGCCGGGTCGATGACGAGGCCGGCGCCTCGCTACGGTTCAGGACGTCGACGTTCATGGCACGGACTCCCTCAGTTCTTTCAGACGCGGAAAGGCGTTCAGCGGGTTATCAACGGTGATCTTGCGCACAAGCTCCGGGGAAAAGCACGTCGGCAACGCATCCTGGCCATCGAACTGCCAATGCGGGTAGTCGGTGGAGAACACCAGCAGCTCGTCGGACTTCATGTGGTCCATCAGCCGCAGCATGTCATCAGCATCGGGCGGAGCGTCGATCGGCTGCAACGACAGCCGCACCCGATCGCGCACGATCTCGCCGGGCGGCCGATCGACCCACGGCACCTCCATGCGCACGCCCTTCCAGAACTTCTCCAACCGCCAAAGGTAGCCTGGCAGCCAAGTGAAGCCCGATTCCAGCAGCACGACCTTCAGCGTCGAAAACTTCGAGAACACGCCCTCGCAGATCAGGGAAGTCAGCTGGCTTTGGAAGGCGTTGGCCTGGTTGACGTATTCCTCGGTGTAGTAGCTGGTCCAGCCGAGCGGCGACGGCGGGTTGCGGTAGGAACTGCCGGCATGGATGGCGAGCGACAGGCCATGGCGCTCGGCCGCCTCGTAGATCGGCCAGTGCTGGCGCCGGCCGAGCGGGATTTCGCCCATCACCAGCAGCAGCACCGACACGAATCGCTTGTCCGATGCCAGCCGCTCGATCTCGGCCACCGCCAGCGCCACGCTTTGCACGGGCACGACGATGGAGGCGCGCAGCCGAGGATCGCGGTCGAGCCATTCGGCCACGATCCAGTCGTTCAGCGCGCGGGTAAATACCGCGCCCATATCCTCGCTGAACGGCAGCTGTACGCCGTACAGGCAATGCAGGATCGCGGTGCCGGTGCCGAACGGGTCCATCCCCTGAGCCGCAAGCAGCTCGGGTGTGGTCGCGGTGCGGCCGTCGGCGCCTTTCCAGTCGGCCCGCGTGGTGATCGGCGCGTTCGACGGATAGGAGATCGAATAAAGCTCGTCGATGCCGCGCCGCACAACCTGCTCGCGCCACATGTCGTCCAGGTATGGCATCAGCGCCGGCAGGCCGGGCAACACCGGATGGACATCACAGTCGATCGGCAGCGGTAAGCTCATGCCGGCCAGCATAGGCGCGAAACAGCCGGTTTCAAAGCGGCTGGTCGCCGAACGGCGTGCCGCCATGGATCGACCAGGGTGCTTCGAATTTGGTGATGAACAGCAGCTTGAACGCGTAGTGGCGCAGCCGCCAGCCGGCGGCGGTGCGGACGTAGTCGTCCTCGGTGGTGGCGGACATCCACACCGCCTGGTTACCTTCCTCCATCGTCGCGGGTTGCCACAGCATCCAGGAGGCATGCGCGGTATCACCCGCGACGGCGATCACCGGGTTGACGAAGTAGTGCAGCGCGAAATTCCACCGCCCAGCGCGGAGATGGTCGTAGATCGCCTGGGTGCCCTTCAGCCGGCCGAATTGCGGGCCGCCATCCCACACCGCGTCGTCGGTGAACACCGCATCGACCTGGCGGCGGGTTATGGCATCGATCTCCACCTGTGGCCGGCGGCGATGATCGCCGGTGTATTTGGCATCCGCGCATTGCGAGTAGAACGCCTTGAGCTGGCGGATCGCCTCATGATCCTCCATGCTTCGCAGCCGCTCCTCGAACGTCGCCTGGATGGGTGACATGTGGCGGCCTCCGCTGTCAGATCCGCTCGACCCGACACAGCATGCAGCCGGGCTTGGCGGTGTGGATGTTGACGAACTTCGTGCGCGGATCGGCGATCGCGCGGGCCAGCGGGGCCTCCACCGATATGCCGTCGATCGCTTCGCCAAGGTCGTAGATGCATTGATCGTCCTGATCGTAGGATCGCACCGACACCTGGCAGTAGCGCACGATCTCCGGCAACGCGTTCATCGCCGAGAAAGCCTCGCACGGCTCGGCGTGGACGAAGATCGGGCTGGGCGTCCAGTAGATGCCAAGCGGTCCCGGCAGGTTGTAGGAGCCGAGCAACATCACCTCCCCAGCTTGGCCCAGGCGCAGGCAGTGCCGGCACGGCGAGCCGTTGCCCGCGGCGACCACCTGGCGCAGCGTGTTGCCGGCATCGTCGGTGCCGGTCCGACGGAAGCGCTCGGCCGTTTCGGTGGGGATCGGCACGCAGCGGAAGTCGTTCATCTTGGATCTCCTCAGGTGAGGCGAGCCTTGTGGCGTAGCCGCGCGTCCGCCGCCTTCCGGTTGTTGCGTCGGCTCCCATCGCCGAGGCATCCGGCCGGTCAGGCGGCCCGCGCCGCGACCTTCGCCGCGGCCCCGGTCGCGACCTGATCGGCCAGCGCCGCCTGGAAGTCCGAGAAGCCGAGCTTGTGAACCTCGTCCGACCCTTCCTCGAACACCGCGAACATGTCGCCGGTGCCGCCGCGGATGCTGAACAGCACGATCGCCGCCTGGTCGCCCGCCCCTTCCGAGTGCGGCTCGCCGTTCGCGGCACCCTGAACGTAGCTCCCCGCCACGCGGACTTCCTTCAACGAGCCGTCCGGGCGCCAGAACCGCAGCTCGCCCTGCAGCACGAAGGTGCTGTAGCCCATCAGATGCTGATGCAGCTTGCCCGGCGTGTTCGGCTGGAACTTGATGAGCACGTCGGCGATACCCATCGCCGCGTCCACCGCCTGCACGTAGTACTGCGTGCCGAGATAGTCGAACGTGCGCCAGGTGATGTTGCGGTCGTCGAACTGGTAACTCTGCATCGCTGTTTCCCCCACGACTATCGTCGTTGGGCGCATGATGTTGCCGGCCGGCGCCTTCGACAAGCCTCGGGTGCCGGTCTGGAATGCTGGCTCGCATCGTGTTCGATGGCATAGGCTGGCTGACAATTCCGCGGCAGAACAGGAAAACACGATGCCCACCGTCAAGCGCGCCTATCTCGCCCGCCGCAACCCCGGGCTGCCGGCGGAGCAGTTCGCCGCGCGCTGGCGCCAGCACATGGAACTCGGCCTGAAATTCCCGGAGCTGCCGCAGCGCTACCGCCAGATACGCTATTGCCGGGTGCTGCACGCGGCGGACGGGGTCGGCGGCCACAACCCGGGCTATGACGGGGTCGGCTTCCTGGTGCTGCGCGACCCCGCCCAGCTGTCGGCGCCCTACCGGGACGCGGCGATCGGGCCGACGATGCGCGCCGACGAGCTGCGCGTGTTCTCCGCCCATGTCGCCGACGCCGCCCTCGCCGCGGAGGAGATCGTGCTGCGGCCGGGCGGCGGGCCGATCGGCGTGCTGCAGTTCCTCAAGCGGCGCGCCGGCACCACCGCCGAGGCATTCCGCAAGGATTGGCGCGAGCGGCACGCGTCCCTGGTCCTGGCGCAGACCCCGGGGCTGCAAGGCTACGTGCAGAACGACGTGCTGGCGGATGCGACGATCGACTGCGACGGCCTGTCGGAGATGTGGTTTTCCAACCTTGAACAGGCCCTGGCCGCACTTCGCGATCCGGCGATCGCCGCCGACCGGGAGTGTTTTACCGAACCGGCGGCCACCTTGACTTTGACCACGGAGGTTTGCTGCGAGGCGGAATTTTAAGCGCCGTAGGCAGAAGGCCAGGGCTCTGCCCCAAACCCCGCAAAGGGGCGGAGCAGGCGAAGGTTCCGGCTGGCCGCCTTCGGCCAGTTGGAAGGCCTGCGGAAGGCGTCGCCCCTTTGAACCCCTACACTTGGGGGATGCGCCTGCGGGCGGGGTTTGGGGCAGAGCTCCAGGCTGCCTGACCTTTGACACGCCTTCGGATTCACTCACTATTATGCCGCAAACAACGACGCAGGGTGCGCAAGTAACCAGGCGCAAACAGGGGAAACAACCGACATGCGACCGCATCTGTCTTTGGCCTTCCTGCTCGCCGGGCTCTCGGCCTCGGCCCCTGCCTGGGCGCAAAGAACCTACGATCCCGGCATCACCGACACCGAGATCAAGATCGGCAACACCATGGCCTATAGCGGCCCGGTCTCGGCGGCCGGCATCGAGGGCCGGGTGATGGCCGCCTATTTCGACCAGATCAACGACCAGGGCGGCATCAACGGCCGCAAAATCAAGTTCCTCAGCTACGATGACGGCTTCTCGCCGCCAAAGACGGTGGAAGCCGTCCGCCGGCTCGTCGAGCAGGACCAGGTCGCACTGATGTTCGCCACCTTGGGCACAGCGCCGAGCTCGGCGGTCCGGCAATACCTTAACACGAAGAAGATACCGCAGCTGTTCGTCGTCAGCACCGCCGCGAAATGGAACGACCCGAAGAACTATCCGTGGTCGATGCCGTTCCCCTGGGCCCCGAACTACGCCTCCGAGGCGGCGGCCCAGGTCCGCTACGTGCTCGCCACCAAGCCCGACGCCACCTTCGCCGTGCTGTATGAGAACGACGACGCCGGCAAGGAGTATCTCGCCGGCGCCCGCGCGGCGCTGGGCGCCAACGCCGACAAGGCGATCGTCGCCGTGCAGAGCTTCGAGGTCACCGACCCAACGGTGGACAGCCAGATCGTCTCGCTGGCCAGCTCGAAGGCCGACGTGTTCCTCGACTACAGCGTCACCCCGCGCGCCTGCTCGCAGGCCATCCGCAAGGGCTACGACATCGGCTGGCTGCCGGTCCGCATGATGACCAGCGCCTGCACCAATCCCGACACGGTGCTGAAGCCAGCCGGGCTGGAGAAGGCAAAAGGCATCATCAGCCTGATCGCCTTCAAGCAGGCGACCGAGGCATCCCGGTCCGATCCGGAGATGGCGATCTATCTCGCCTTCATGAAGGCGCGGCTGCCCGATGAGGAGGCGATGACCCTGTACGGCGTCTATGCCTACTCGGCGGCGCAGGCGATGGCCGTGGTGCTGCGGCAATGCGGCGAGGACATGTCGCGCGAGAACCTCATGCGCCAAGCGACCAACCTGCGCGACGTGCAGCTGCCGCTGCTGCTGCCGGGCATCAAGATGAACACCACGCCCGAGGATTTCGCACCGATCAAGAGCGCCTACATGGCGAAGTTCGACGGCGACACCTGGGTGCAGTTCGGCGGCCTGATCGAGGCCAAGTAACGGTGGTCCATGCGGGCCACCCGGCACGCGGATAAGGCTCAGGGCCGCCACCCTGTGGGTTGCGGGGCCGTCCTGCGCCTCGGCCCCGCGCGTTCCCGCTTCACCGCGACCCGGCGCGCGGCATCCAGCGCCAGCTGCGCCCACGCGACAAGCTCATCTTGTTCATCGAACAGCCGCTTGGGCGCGCGCCAGAAAAAAAGGTCTATGCTGCCGCCTTTCTTCTCGTAGCTGAGCGGCGGGAAGGCCTGGGCTTCCTTGAAGGCCGCCCGATTGTGGTCATCGACCCGGAGATAGAGGCTGTCGTCGGTAATCATCCCGAACATCAGCCCGTCGCAGAACATGCCGGTCTTGCCGAACATCCGCCGCGTCGCCACGCGGCCAAGCGGTGCCAGCTGCTCGCGCAGGAATTCGGCAAAGCTATCGCTTGCAACCATTCCGTACTCTGCAACCCGACCATGCTCGTGCACAAGCTCCGGCTTCTTTAGAAGCTCTGGCATCCGCACAAGCTCCGGCATCATCGGACGCGCCGCCGTGGGCGCAGCAGCACAAGGCTGGCCAGCCCTGCCACCAGCAGCGCCGCCGATGGCGGCTCCGGCACTGCCTCGGGTGTCGCGAGGTAGCTCGTTCCGGTGCCATCAAACGTGCCGACCAGCTGGCCCAGATTGTTCAGCCCCACCGGCAGGAACGCAGCACCATCCGGCCCGACAAGGTCGGTGAACAGGCCCGCATCCTCGACGAAGCCCCGCGTGCCGGCGGCGTCCGTGTAGGTGCCGGCGACCTCGCCGGCATCGTTGATGGCGACCGGGGAGGTTGATGCCGCACCCGGCCGGTCCAGCAGGGTGAACACGCCCGACGCGAACAGGAACCCGTTGTCGCGATATTGCGTCGCAGCGTCGGCGAACCGGCCCACCACCTCGCCCGCATCGTTGATGCCGGTCGCCGCCGTCGAGAACGCGCCGGGCTTGTCGAGCACTGCGTAGCCGCCGCCGAGTGAGACATAGCCGACTTCCCTGACGGTGCCGGACGTGACGGTGTCGGCCGAGCCCACGATCTGGCGGCGGTTGTTGAGCGCGTAGGCATTGCTGCCGGACGAGGTGTCGCCCGGCGTCGCAACGCCGGTCACGACACCGGAGAAGATCGCGAACGGCGCCGAGTAGCGGAGATTCTGTACTCCCAGCAGGTCGCCCGCATCGTTGATGCCGACCAGCCTCGTATCGAACGACGCCGGCAGCGCCGGGGTGGTGATGGTGCCACGGTCATCGATGGCTGGCTGCAGCGGGGCCGAGCCGCCCGGAGCCCGGAACGCGCCGGCGATCTGCCCGACGCTGTTGAGCGCGCTCGCCGTGAAGCCGGCCGGCAAGGCGGTGAAGACGTAAGGGGCCGCGATCGCCGGGGCCGGCACGGCCAGCGCGCAAGCCGCTACAAGGAACAGTTTCATAACTCACCTTCGTGTCGGGCCGCCGATCGCGGCACTGAAATGTCCAAGGCACTTCGTGAACATCCCGGCCGCCAAAAGGAAGCGGAAACGCCCTGGATCGAGACTGTGTGAACACCGGGGTGAACACCGGGGTGAACACCGGGCGGCGCAGCCCCGAAGCGGCTGGCCGCCGTTCTTGTCACCGGCGTGCCGAGGCCCCTACGCTGCCGGGGTCGGAGAGAGTGAACCCAGCTTCCCGGAGATGCCCAATGTTCCGTCACGGCCTGACCAAACGGCGGCTGCTGCTTTCCGGTGCGGCCGGGACGCTCGCCGCCATGGCGCCGGGCCGCCGGGCCCAGGCACAATCGAGGCCGCTGACTGTGGTGTTCGAGTCCGAGGTGGTGATCCTCGACCCGCACGCGACCACCGCGGCGATCACCCGCACCTTCGGCTACCACATCTTCGACACCCTGTTCTCGATGGACCAGACCGGAAACATCCATCCGCAGATGGTCGAGGGCCACACCGTCTCGTCCGACGGCCTGACCTGGAGCTTCGTGCTCCGCCCCGGCCTCAAATGGCACGACGGCGGCAACGTCACCGCCGCCGACTGCACGGCCTCGCTGCAGCGCTGGGGCAAGCGCGACAGCCTCGGCCGCCTGCTGCTCGCCGCCACCGACAGCATGACCGCCGACGACCCGCGCCGGTTCACCATCCGCCTGCGCCAAAAATTCCCGCTGATGCTGGACGTGCTCGGCAAGCCCAACGCGCCGGTGCCGTTCATGATGCCCGCCGCAATCATGGCCGAGGCCGGCGAGGGCCGCATCACCAAGATCGTCGGCTCCGGCCCGTTCGTCTTCCGCCAGGACAAGTGGCGGGCGGGCGACCTGATGGTGTTCGAGCGCTTCGACGGCTACGTGCCGCGCGCCGAGCCGACCAGCTTCCTCGCCGGCGGCAAGGTCGTGCACGTCGATCAGGCGCTGCTCAAGGTGATGCCGGACCCAACCACTGGCGCCAACGCGCTGATCGCCAACGAGATCGACTACATGCAGTTCCTGCCGTTCGACCTGCTTGGGCAGCTCGCCAAGTCCGACGGGGTCAAGCTGATGGACCTCGGCGGCGCCGACATGTACCAGGGCAACTTCCGACTGAACCAGGCGAGCGGCCCGTTCATGGACCCTGCGATACGCCGGGTGCTGTGGAAGCTGGTCGATCAGGACGAGACGCTGCACGCGATCGGCATCCCGGACCGCTTCCGGCTCAAGAACTGTTCTTCCTACTGGATGTGCGACGCGCCGCTCAGCACCGATGCCGGCGCCGACCCGGCAAGGTTCTCGATCGCCGACGCCCGCGCCGCCCTGGCTGCCACCGCCTACAAGGGTGAGCCGGTGGTGATGCTGGAGGTCGCCAACTCGATCAGCCAGACCGCCGGCAATGTGCTCGCCGAGCACATGAGGCAGGCCGGCTTCAAGGTGGACGAGCAGCTGATGGACTGGGGCACCGTGCTGGCGCGGCGTGCCAAGCGCGACGGCTGGAGTATGTTCCCCGTGTTCTCCAACGGCATCGACATGGTCTCGCCGCTCAAGCACTTCTACATCACCAACAACTGCGCCGATTACCCGGGCTGGAGCTGCGACGCCGCGATCACGCCGCTGCTCGCCGAGTTCACCCAGGCGGAGTCCGCGGAACTGCGCAAAGCCATCGCCGCCAAAATCCAGCAAGCGGCCTACCAGTCGGTGCCGTCGGTGATGTGGGGCCAGTTTGCCATCCCCGTCGGCTACCGTTCGCGCCTCGTCAACCTGACCCAGTCGGCCTTCCCGATGCTGTGGGGCGTCCAGCTCGCGACCGGCTGACGTCAAGCGCGTCCCGCCCGGTTTGCGGCGAGGCGGGTGTCGCCTATGCTGCGGTGCACACAAACCTTGACAAGGTGCTCACGCTGATGCCCGACCTTTTCTCTCCGTACACGCTCAAGGGCGTCACCCTGCGCAACCGCATCGCCATGTCGCCGATGACCATGTACCGGTCCGTCGACGGCATAATGACCGACTTCCACGTCATGCTGATGGGCTCGCGCGCCGCCGGCGGCTTCGGCCTGGTGTTCCCCGAGCAACTCGCGATCACCCCCGACGGCCGCACCGGCACCTTCTGCGCCGGCATCTACGACGACAACCAGATCGAGGGCCTGTCGCGCGTCACCGCCATCATCAAGGACATGGGCGCCGTGCCCGCCATCCAGCTCGGCCACACCGGCCGCAAGGGCAGCGAGCTCAAGCCCTGGCAAGGCAAGACCCAGCTGCCGCCCGACCATCCCGACGGCTGGCAGGTCCGCGGCCCCTCGGCGATCCCCTATGGCGGCCGCTACACCTATCCCGTCCACGCGCTGACCGTCGACGAAATCCACCAGATCCACCGCGACTACGCGGCCGCCGCCGGGCGCGCCCTTGCCGCCGGCTTCGAGTGGCTGGAGATGCACTTCGCCCACGGCTACCTCGGCGCCAGCTTCTTCTCGCCGCTCGCCAACCAACGCACCGACGAATACGGCGGCAGCCTCGAAAACCGGCTGCGCTTTCACCGCGAGGCCCTGGACGCGGTGCGCGCCGTCTGGCCCGAACGCCTGCCGCTGACCATGCGCCTCGGCTCGGACGACTTCAACGAGAACGGCGTCCAGTTCGACGACGCCGTTTGGGCGGTCGGCGTGCTCAAGCAGCACGGCCTCGACCTCGCCGACCTCAGCCTCGGCATGAACACCGACGACATGACGGACGTGCCGTTCGACGATGTCGCCTTCATGGTCGAACGCGGCGCCCGCGTCCGCCGCGAGGTCGGCATCCCCGTCGGCGTCAGCTGGAACCTCGGCCTGCCCGCCGTCGCCGACCGCGTCATCCGCCAGGAGCTGATCGACCTCGTGTTCCTCGGCCGCCCCGCCCTCTCGAACCCGCACTGGCCGGTCTGGGCCGCACGCGAGCTCGCCCACAACGACCCGTTCTCCCTGATCCCCGAGGACTGGTCCTGGTGGCTGCGCAGGCGGCCCGGCCCCGAAGGCTCGCTTGGCTGGCCTGCCGCTTCTCATAGCGCCTGAAGCCAGCATGGGGCTCTGCCCCAAACCCCACCGGGGTAGCGCCCCGGGGCGCATTCGCTAAGGCGCCATGCCAGCGAATCTCACAGCCGTCTCAAAACGTTGTTCGTGCGCACTTATCGCTGGATTTGTGGATTGTCTCGAATTTGACGGATTGCCTGCGGCGCCAATGGGACGGGCGTCAGGAATAGCGTCATTCAATATATCCATAGGATCGATAATACAGTTAATTTTACTATCGACGCAAGCAATGCCGTAGGGTGGGTAAGCGCTTGCGTAACCCACCAAACTCGGTCAGGCCGTCATCGCCTGCACGAACCCGCGCAGTCGCGTGGCCAGCACGTCGCCCACCGCCTCCACCGCCGCGCGCCGCGGGAAATGCGCGCGCCAGGCGATGCGCACCGTCCGCCCCGCCTGTGCCGCCAGCGGCCGCAGCACGATGCCCGCGTCCTGTGCCGCCCCGGCCGCCAGCCCCGGGATCAGCGTCGTGCCATAGCCGGCCGCCACCATGTTGAGCAATGTCGGCAGGCTCGACGCACGCAGCGCGCCGCCTAGCGCGCTGCCCAGGGCGCCGTTACGTCCGCAGGCCTCCAGCGTCTGGTCGCGCAGGCAATGCCCGTCGGCCAGGACCAGGATGTCGCGCGCCAGATCCGCCTCCGCCACCACCGCGTGCCCAACGAGCGGATGGTCGGGCGGCAAGGCCGCGAGGAACGGTTCGGCGAACAGCGGTCGGCTGGCGAGGTCCGGGCCGTCCACCTCGGTCGCCAGCAGGACGGCATCCAGCTCATGCGCCCGCAGCCGGTCGAGCAGTGCCGCGGTCTGGTCCTCCCACGGCTCCAGCTCAAGGTCGGGCAACGCGTCGCGCAGCGGGGCGAAGACCAGCGGCAGCAAATAGGGCGCCAGCGTCGGGATGATGCCGAGGCGGAAGCGTCCGGCCAGGGGGTCGCGCAGGTCGCGGGCGACGGCGAGGATCGCCTCGGTCTCGGCGACCGCGGCACGGGCGTGGCCGAGCAGGCGCCGGCACGCGGCGGTCGGCGTCGCCGTCCGGCTCGAGCGCTCGAAAAGCGCCACGCCGAGCAGCTCCTCGAGCTTGCGGAGCTGCACGGAAAGGGTCGGCTGGCTGACTCCGCAGGCCTTGGCGGCGCGTCCGAAATGCTCATGCTCGGCCATGGCGAGGAGATAGCGGAGATCACGCAGGTTCATGGCGCGGGGCGCAATGCTGTCATAGGCTGCATCTATCACGTTGATTGACGCATGAGGGTTTCTTTTAACGTCGGTAAGACGCTAGACTGACTTAGGCAATTTCCCGAGCGGGACAGGCGGGTTTCGGCGTCTTGGCGCCAATGTCGGCTTCGGCATCGCCGGCGCGCGGTTCCTGGCCCAGACCCGGTCACCATCACAGCAGGATTTGGAGAGAGAACATGGACGGAAACGGCGGACCAAGCAGCGGATCCAGCACCGGCGGCCCCAGCACCGGCGGCCCCAGCACCGGCGGGTG
>JANXRT010000056.1 GCA_025356735.1 Acetobacteraceae bacterium
GGGGCGGTTGAGCTTGCGGCCGGCCGGCCGGTTGGAACTCGGACGGACCGAGGCCGCCGGCTCGGTACGTCAGAGCTTCAGCCATGGCCGTTCCAAGGTGGTGCAGGTCGAGGTCCGCAAGAAGCGCGTGCCGATCACCCCGCCGGTGGTGCTGCCGCCGCCGGCACCTTCCTCGCCCGGGGCCAATCTGGTGGCGCCGCCGACGGCTGTTCCCGCCGCCCGTGGCATCGCCCCGGCGGCGCGCGCGCCGGCCGGGGTCGGCCGTGCGCTGACCGCGACCGAGCTTGCCGCCCGCCAGCGCGCCCTGGTCGACATGCAGCGCGACAACGCCAAGCGCGATGCCGAGCGCCGCGAGCGCGAGACCATCTCCATCCTCTCCGCCGCCGAGGAAGCGCGCCGGCGCGAGGATGAGGCCCGCCGCGCCGCCGAGGAAGAAGCGCGCGTCCGTGCCAGCGAGGAAGCCCGTGCCCGTGAGGAGGCGGCGAAGGTCCAGTCCGCCGAGGAGGCCAATGCGGCCGTGGCCGCCGCACCGCCCGCCGTGGCGCTGCAGGAGGGCGAGGTGCGTCGCCGTCCGGCCCCCGCCGCACCGGCAACCCCCGCCACGCCGAACGAGACGCTGCGGCTGAAGCCGGCTCGCGCCGGCGAGGAGGAGGAAGAATCCCGCGGCATGATCCGCCGCCCCGGCGGCGCGCTGGTGCCGCGCAAAGCGCCCCCCGTGCCGGCCAAGAAAACCGCCGACAGCCGCCGCGCCGGGCGCATCGACGTCCAGGCGGCGATCGAGGGCGAGGATGAGCGCGTCCGCTCGCTGGTCTCCGTCCGCCGCCAGCGCGACCGCGAGCGTCGCCAGGCGGAATTGGTCCTGCTGCGTTCCGATCAGGTGAAAGTCGTGAGAGACGTTGTTCTGCCGGATACCATCACGGTCCAGGAGCTCGCCAGCCGGATGGCGGCGCGCATTCCCGACGTGATCAAGTCGCTGATGAAGATGGGCGTGATGGCGACCGTCACCCAGTCGATCGACGCCGACACCGCCGAGCTGGTGGTCGAGGAATTCGGCCACCGTTCGAGCCGCGTGTCCGAGGACGACGTGGAAATCGGGCTGGAGGGCGAAAAGGACATCGACACCGACCTGCAGCCGCGCGCGCCGGTCGTCACCATCATGGGCCACGTCGATCACGGCAAGACTTCCTTGCTGGATGCGCTGCGCTCGACCGATGTCGCGGGCCGCGAGGCGGGCGGTATCACCCAGCATATCGGCGCCTACCAGGTCGAGCTGCCGTCGGGTTCCAAGATCACCTTTATCGACACGCCCGGCCATGAGGCGTTCACCGCGATGCGTTCGCGTGGTGCGGCGGTTACCGACATCGTCGTGCTGGTGGTGGCATCCGACGACGGCGTGATGCAGCAGACGGTCGAGGCGATCCAGCATGCCCAGGCCGCCAAGGTGCCGGTGATCGTCGCCATCAACAAGATGGATCGGCCCGATGCGGCGCCGGCGCGGGTTCGCACCGAGCTGCTGAGCTACGACATCGTGGTCGAGGAGTTGGGTGGCGAGACCCAGGATGTGGAGGTCTCGGCGCTCAAGCGCACCGGTCTCGACAAGCTGGAGGAGGCTATTCTGTTGCAGGCCGAGGTGCTCGACCTCAAGGCCAATCCGAACCGCACCGCCGAGGGCTCGGTGATCGAAAGCCGGCTCGATCGCGGCCGTGGTCCGGTGGCGACCGTGCTGGTCCAGAAGGGCACGCTCAACCAGGGCGACATCGTCGTCGCCGGCTCCGAATGGGGCCGGGTGCGCGCGATGCAGGACGACAAGGGAAAAGCGATCAAGTCGGCCGGGCCGTCTTCGCCGGTCGAGATACTTGGGCTGAGCGGCGTGGCTTCGGCCGGGGAGCCGTTCGTGGTGGTCGAGAACGACAGCCGGGCGCGCGAGATCACCGAATTCCGCGGCCGCCGTCATCGCGACAACACGGCCGGCGTCAACATCGCGGCGCGCGGCACGCTGGACCAGATGCTGGCCCGCATCCAGGCCGGCGAGCAAAAGGAAGTGGCGGTCGTCATCAAGGCCGATGCGCAGGGCAGCGCCGAGGCGATCCAGGCGACCGTGCTCAAGCTGGCGCACGAGGAGGTGCGCGTGCGCGTGCTGCTGTCGGGCGTTGGCCAGATCACCGAAAGCGACATCCAGCTGGCGGTCGCGTCCAAGGCGATGGTGGTGGCGTTCAACGTGCGCGCCACCAGCCAGGCGCGCGAGATGGCGCAGCGCGACGGTGTGGATATCCGCTACTATTCGATCATCTACGACGTGTCGGACGACATCGAGAAGTTGGTCAAGGGCAAGATCGCGCCGAAGGCCCGCGAGAACTTCCTGGGCTACGCGCAGGTCCGCCAGATCTTCAACATCACCAAAGTCGGAAAAGTCGCGGGCTGCATGATCACCGAGGGTGTCGTCAAGCGTGGCGCCGGGGTGCGGGTGCTGCGCGACAACGTGGTGATCCACAACGGCGAGCTGTCGCAGCTGAAGCGCTTCAAGGAGGACGTGCGCGAGGTTGCCCGCGGCTACGAGTGCGGGCTGTGGTTCGCCAACTACAACGACCTGCAGGAAGGCGACATGGTCGAGTGCTTCGAGATCGAGATGGTGCCGGGGTGAAGCGAAAGGCCGAACGCGGCCCGACCCAGCGGCAGCTGCGCGTGTCGGAGGAAATCCGCCACGTGCTGTCCACCATCCTGACGCGCGAAACGTTCCGCGATCCGGATCTGGCGGACGCCAAGCTGACGGTGACGGAGGTTCGCATCAGCCCCGACATGAAAAATGCAACTGCGTTCGTGGCGCGGCTGGGGCGGACCGACGTGGACAAGCTGCTGCCGGGGTTGAAGCGCGCGGCGCCCTATCTGCGTAGCCGGATGGCGCCGATGCTGAAGATGCGCTCGATACCCGCCTTGTCGTTTCAGCCGGATACGGCGCTGGAATACGCGATGAAGATCGATGCGCTGATGCACCAGCCGGAGGTTGCTCGAGAT
>JANXRT010000065.1 GCA_025356735.1 Acetobacteraceae bacterium
ATTGGGGGTAGGGTCCCGATCGGCGTCGATCGGGACCCTACCCATAGCGCGAACATCGCACTTCTTTCCATGGAGTAGGTTCGATTTGAAGGGGGTCCACTTTGGTGCCGACCCCCACTGGTAGGCTAAAAGCCTGCATCCTGATCCCAGATCGTCACCAGTTCGCCGCCGGGTGACCGTATCCGCCCGTCCGGGTGGGGAAACGGGCATCGGAGCCGTATTCTGCAAAGGCGGCCCGCAACATTTCGACGAGGTCAGCGGGCGGCATCAGTGCCGCGCTTTCCGCGTCGATGTAGGAGCCGAGTAAATAGAGATCTGCGTCGGTATAGCCAGCTTGCTGCAGCCGAACCGTCATCGCCCACCACCACATGCCGAACAGCTTACAGCGCCAAGGCTCCCTCTGAAGCAGCTGCAAGGCATTCCCCAGCACTCGCGAAACGTCCATGATTTTAGTAGGGGGGAGGTGTGGCTTTGGCAGATCTTATCACCAAGCTACCTTCGAGCCAAAACGAAACCGGCAGTGAGAGATATCGATCGAGGGCCGCTGGATACGCTTGTTCACAATTTGGGTCATGACTGCAGCACGACAATCCGGTCGCGACGTTGTATTCCTTGCCGACATACTCCCTGGCTCTGACCCATTGCCTTACCTGGGCCGCCGCGCGTTCGCCCAGGCGTCTTCGTTGCCGCCAGCTTCGTCCTCGTCACTGGCCGTGAACCTATTTGCAACATGGCACGTCCCGTTGTCTCACGTTTCGGTGCCATGTGCGGCGACCCGGCTTGCGGCCGCCACGAGGTGCGACATACTGGGCGTGGCAAGCTTACCGCCGCGCACGCGGTCGCGCAGGCCGTTGACCAGCGGATCGATCAGCCGCCCGGCGCCATAGGAAAACAGCACCGCCAGCGGAATGCCGCCGAACACCACGCCGTAACTGAAGCCGCCGGCCAGGGAAAACAACGCAATTTCGACATTCTGGTGCTGCAAATACAGCGGGTAAGACAGGCTGCCGAGAAATCGGTCAGCAACCATAAACCGGGCGAACGAGCTGAATGCCAGGAAAATCATCAGCCCCAGCATCGCTGCCAGCAGCCCGGCCTGGAGCGGCACGTCGCGACTGTAGCCGTTCTCCGGATTGATCGTTGGGAGGCTGGCGAAATGCATCGTGATCCCAACCAGCGACAGCCACACCAGCGGCGCCGTACGTTTGCCGGTGCTGGTGAAATATAGCGCGGCACCGAAGCCGAAGTACGATATCAGGCCAATTTTCTCCGGCAAACGGCCAAGCGAGGAAAGGACAAGCAAGGGCACGAGCAGCAAGCCGATGGCGTAGGCCAACGGCAGAAGGCCAATGCGCCGGATGCGGGAACTGCCGCAAACGACCAGGCAGGCAAAGACAAGGAAGTAGAAAACCATCTCGACGCGCACCGCCCACACGATATCGACGAAGTCGAAGATTTCACCGCGGTTGGCGCCTGGCATGAAGCCCACCAGGTTGGTGGCGATGTTGCGGATGCCGAATGCATCGTCGAGCAGGTCCGGCGCTGGCCACACCCGCTCCGCGAGATGAAGCGTGCCGCGCGACAGGAACACGTAATGCACCGCGATTGAGACCGCGAGCGCGCCAAGGTAATGCGGCACGATCCGCAGCAGCCGGTTGATGAGGTAGGCAGCGGGCTTCTCGAAATATACCTTCGCCGCCGCCTCGGTGATCACGAAGCCGGACAGGCAGAAGAAGATCAGCACCGCCAAGCTGCCGATCTCCTGGGGCAATATGGCGTCGTAGAGCGCACCGGCCGGCGCCACGTTGGTGACGAAATGCTGGACCACGACCAGGAATGCGAGTGCCAGCCGAAACCCGCCGAAATGCTTGTACTGTAACCGGCTAACTTCTGCTTGCATCGACACTCGCCGAAGCTGACCTTTGACAGATTCCATCACTGAGCTACTTTCAAAACCAAAACAGAACCGATGGTGAGCAATACCGATCGAGGGGGCTGATTTTGGCGCTGTCAAAGACGCACAAGATGCTGTTCCTAGACGACAGATTCCCAGCATAGCTCGGCAAGTTTGAACGCATGCGCTGAGGCATCGGAGGCTCTTCGATTCAGATGCCGAACTGCTTCAGGACTGCTGGGATCCCGCGCCCGATCTGGCGGACATCTTCGAACAGCATGGCGACCTCGAAGCTCACGAGGAAAGCGGCGCTGTAGAACAGGCCCGGCCAGCGCAACTCATAGCTCACACCCTGGTGCGCCAACCTGCGCGGTCCGAAGCGCTCGAACATGAGCACCAGCGCCACGCCGAGCGCTGCCCCAGCGATCGTGTCGCTGGGATAGTGCAGGCCGAAGTAGATCCGGGGCAGCACGCCATAGAGGGCACTGAGCAAGGCAATTACGCCGAGCCAACGCGAACGCTGCCAGATCACGGCAACGAGGGCGAAGAACAGGGCCGCATGATCGCTGGGAAACGAGCCCCAATGGTTGGCAAGCTCGGTGTCGATCCCGGCAAGCGGCTGAAAACCAGTTGCCAGATCGTGCAACGGCCGCGCCCGCATCGGCAGCGATATCTGCAGCAGGCGGCTCAACACAGCGGCGACCAGGACCGCGCCGAAGCCAAGCAGCAGCCTCTGCCGTGCCTCTTTGGCATTGTCCTGGAACCAGCAATACCAAACCAGCCCCACCAGGAACCCGCCGGTAACGAGGGTGGTCTCGCTCGCGATGTAGAGCGCGTGATTGAGGACACCGTTATGCGACGCCAATCCATTGACGGCCAAGGTCACGTACTGATCCATTCGCCGCGAAAGCGCGAAATGGTTCGCAACGATCTGCCAGCACACCAGGGCGCCGATCAAACCCGCGGCCGTCCAGATTTGCATCGACCTTGCAGCGGCGCGGCTCAAGTTTAAACAAGATATCAAGGCCGGTCAGCGTGGCGGGTTCGTCACCATGGATGGCGCTTTGAGCCTTGACGAGGTTGATCGAGTTCATCGCGGAACCAAACATAAAAGTTCGGTTACATTACGATCTAAGAATCAACTTCCAAGCAATAGACCTTCCTATCTATCACGCGGCACAGCAAACCATGACATCGGTATGGCACAGCTGGGCTAGGCGATGGGCGCAGCGCCGACCTCGAGGTCACCTGCTTTGTTTCCTAGCGCCATTGGAAAGAGCGATCTGATTTACAGCTTTTTCAGCTTGGCCACCTATCTGGGCGACAGCCTGTTCTTGCTGCCGCTTTCCGCTGGCCTTGCGGCTGGGTTGCTGTGGCAAAGTCGGTCGCTGGCAGTCCGATTTGGATTTGTGGTCGCGGCAGACCTGGTCCTGACCCTCTCTTCGAAGCTTTGGTTTTATGCTTCTGGCGGCAGCCCATACCTCAACATCCTGTCGCCAAGCGGCCACGCCAGTCTGAGCATCACCGTCTACGGATGTTGCGCGCTTGTTCTCGCGAGCAGGCGGCAATGGGTGGAACGTGTGTTCATCTTCGGGATCGCAACGGTTGTGGCGCTGGCGATCATAGTGAGCCGGATCGTGCTGTATGCGCACACTCCCGAGGAGGCGGTTTTTGGAAGCCTGATCGGCGGGGTTTGTGTGGCGATGTTCTCGGCAGGCAGCGTCGGCCTGCAAAAGCTGCGGCCTCGTTTGCCGGCATGGCTCGTGGCCATGCTCTTGGCCGGAACCATGTCCGTCTGGATGCTCGGTCGGGAGGTCAAGACAGAACCGATCATCCAGCAGTGGGGTACCAGGATCGGGGCCACCTGGGAGAGTTTATGACAATAGCCCTGTCTCTGAACTTGATTGAGCTTCCGAATATGGCCAGCTCCGGAGAGGGGCTATGCTTTGGCGCCGGGCAGGAACCCCGATCGGCATTGGGGTCCCTGGGACAAATAGTTGAGCAACTTTGTCATTGCGGCGGGTCCCCGTTGCCGATGAGGGGTCCTGCTGCAGGCCGATCTACAGTCCGGCACCGGCCGGACCCGCGGGATGTCAAGCGATGCCGAAATCAGCCCGGCGCAAAAGGAGGTGGCGACGTAATTGGCGATGGTGAACCCTATCGCCTCCCTGGGAAAGCTGGACATGAACCAATCCTTGGGTTGCGAGATGCTGTGTGAGGCCGGCGCGCTGCGGCCGAGCGGGCAGGTTGCGTGTCAGCCGGCGATGCGCCGCTTCTCACGTTCGGGATACCAGCCGGTGAACTTCACCGCGCCGACCAGGGCCAGAACGATCACCGCGACGCCGGCACGCGGCGGCAGGCCAGGCAGGTAGAGAAGCGCCAGCTCGGCCAGCACCATCACGGCGAAGGCAAGCGCCCAGGCGCCGGTGATGACGTAGTTGGTGCGGAGGAACTCGGGCCGGTTCCAGAACTCGGGCGCGACCTGGTCGCGGGCGTATTGCAGCGTGAACGGCGATCCCGCCGCCATGGAAGCGAGCACGACCAGCAGCAACCCCGCATCCACGCACAGCCGCACGCCGATGACCGACCAGGTCACCCCGCTCATCAGCGTGTAGAGCGCAAGCCCTGCGAACAGCACGAACGTGCCGGCCTCCAGAATTTTCACGCTGCGTCCGGAAGCGACCAGATCGCGCACGATCAATGCCGCCGAAACGGCCGCGCCGGCGCCGAGCGCTTCGGCAGGACCGACGATCCGGTCCAGGACGGCAAACACGATGAACGGCGTAAAGGCCAGAAGGATACCCATCTCTCTTCTCCTTGTTGGAATGGCCGCTCAGGCTGCGCCGGCGACCCAGTTGCCATGGAAGCCGGCCGGCACGCGGCACGGCAGCCGGATGGTTGCGATCGGCCCGTAGGCAAGGTCGGCGGTGTCGAGCACCACGGCGTCACTGCGTCCCTCGGCGGCGCGCCAGACGGTGGCGAGCAGCCATCCGTCGCCTTCCGGCGCATCCTCGCCGCGCGGCACGAACACGGGTTCGGAGAACCCGTCGCCGGCCGGCAGGGTGAAGCGGCTCCGCCCACCTTGCACCAGGTCGAGCCAGACCAGGCTGTCCAGGCCGGCGCCGGGATGGCTGCGTCCGGCGATGGCGCCGAACCGGTGCCGCAGGCCGCTGCGCCGATCATCGATGCGGGGGAATTCGCCTGCCGTATCGTCCAGCGCACGCCGCGTGATCGCGTCGGTGCCGGCATCCGGGTCCAGGGTCCAACGTACCAGGCGCGCGTCGGGCGGCGGTGTGGTCATCGTGCCGTCGGGATGCGGGAACAGCGGCGGCTCGTCATACTGCATCACGTCCACGACGATGCGCCCGCCGTCATCCCAGGCGTTCAGCACGTGGAACACGAAGCAGGCCTCAGTCCGGAACCAGCGCAGGGAACCGACACCCTGCTCGCGCCGGATCAACCCGATATGGCTGCCCAGGTTCGGCTCCCATGCGAAGGGCGGGCCGCCCCGAAGCTGGCGCGACGGCGATCCGCCGAGCGGCAGGACCGGGAACACGACATGGCGCCGGGTCACGGCAAAGTCGTGCACCAGGCTGCAATACGGCGCGTCGAAGTGCTCGAACCGCGTCACCTGGCCGGCCGCGTCGATCGTGCCGTAGCGCATGCCCGGCGTCAGCAGGCCATCCACGGAAAAGCCGAAGAAGATCAGCTCGCCGGTGACCGGGTCGACTTTCGGGTGCGCGGTGAACGGTCCGCACAGGCGGCCGCCGAAGTCCTGCACCCCCCGCGTGGCCAAGGTGGCCGGATC